>DASUOW010000307.1:0-11465 GCA_036276435.1 Gemmatimonadales bacterium | reverse complement strand
GGCGCGGGCACCCGGAGCGGGGCGTCCGGGCCGTGGGCCGGGCGCCCCGCTCAACGTTTCCGGAGGCCCCCGCGTATGAGGGGTGGGTCCGATGACGCGCAACTGGCCCGGCTCGCCGCCGACGGCGACCCCGATGCATTCGGGGCCCTCGTCGAACGGCATGCCGGCCCCGCGCGCCGGGTGGCCCGGACCATACTGGACGATCCGCACGATGCCGACGACGCCGCCCAGGAGGGCTTCCTGGCGGCCTGGCGGGCGATCGACCGGTACGACTCGCGGCAGCCGTTCGCGCCCTGGCTGCTGCGCATCGTGATCAACGAGGCGCGGGACCTGAGGCGACGCCGGACCGTGCGCACCACCACCAGCATTCCCCCGTCGTTCGAGGCACCGGGGCTGAGCCCCGAGGCCCAGGCCGACGCGGCCCTCATCGGCGACCGCCTGCGCGCGGCCCTCGCCGCGCTGCCCGAGCGGCAGCGGATGGTGGTGATGCTCTTCGACGCCGAGGGCTGGGCGCACGCCGAGATCGGCGCGCTGCTGGGCATCCCCGAGGGAACGGTGCGCTCGGACCTGCATCATGCGCGTCGCGCATTGCGGCAGTCGCTCGAGGGCCTCTGGAAGGAGCGGTCATGACCATCGAATCGATCGGCCCCGAGCGCGACCCCGAGCTGGGCGCCCTGTTGCGCGCCGCGCTCGACGACGGCGCCGATGCGGCCTTCGCCGCCCGCGTCCGCGGCGCGCTCGCGCGCGAGCGGCGCGAGGGTACCTGGGACGTGCTCGCGCACTGGCTCAGGCCCGGCCTCGCCGCCGCGGCGGCCATCATCTTCGCCGTGCTGGTCGGCCTGCAGCTCTCGCCTGCCCGCGACACGTCCCGGCCGGAGTCCCTCAGCGACCAGCTGCTCGCGGCCGATGGCACGCCGGGCAGCGACATCGTGCTCGCCGGGCTGGTGGGCGAACGATGATCTCGTCGAAGCGGAAGGCCTTCGTCCTGCTCGTCGCCACCTTTCTCGGTGGCCTGCTCGTGGGCGGCGGCCTGATGGCCCTGGAACGCCGGCCCGACGACCGGCCCCGCGGCAGCCGGCGTGCCGACTGGTACCTCGGCCACCTGCAGAAGGAGCTCGACCTCACGGCGACGCAGCGCGACAGCGTGCGCGCGGTGCTCGACCGGTACGGCCCGCGGATGGATTCCCTCATGCAGGAGATCCGCCCCAGGCTCGACACTCTGCGCGGCGAGATGCGTACGGAGATCGAGCGATTCCTCGACCAACGACAGCGGAATGACTTCGACAAGATGCGGCAGCACTACACCCGGGACCGCAAGGCCGGAGGCGCCGATGCGCGCCGCTAGCCTCGCCCTCATCGCCTTGCTCGCCCTGCCCGGCCTCGGCGCCGCGCAGGCGACCGCGACGCTCGGCGCCCCCGACGGCCAGATCCCCGTGGTCACCCTCGCGGAAGCCATCGAGCGCGCCAACCGGGTGCAGCCCACCGTCGTGCAAGCGCGCGCCGGCATCGAGGTCGCCAATGCGCAGCGCATGGTCACGAAGGGCGCCTGGCTCCCGAGCCTCACGGCCAGCGGCACCGGCGGCTACCTGTACGCCGAAGGTCAGGGTCGGGTGGACCCCATCACCGGCCAGTTCTTCCCCGGGGCATCCGAGACCGGCTCCGTGAACGGAGGGCTCAGCATGAACTGGGACCTCTTCACCGGCTTGCGGCGTGGCGCCGACAAGAACGCGGCCGTGGCCCAGCAGAACGCGGCCGGCGCGGGCCTCGTGAACGCCGAGTGGCAGCAGCGCTTCACGACCACGAACCAGTTCTTCACGGCACTCGCCGCGCGGCACATTCGCGACGTGCGCACGGCGGCGGTCCGCCGCGCCGAGGAGCAGCTCAGGGCGGCGGAAGCGCGGTTGAAGGGCGGCACGGCGACGCGCTCCGATTCGCTGCGCTCCGTCGTGACGCTCGGCAACGCCAGGATCGCCCTCATCAACGCCGACGCCGACCTGGCCGGCGCCGAGGCCCAGCTGGGCCGGCTGGTGGGCTACGTCGGCCGGGTGCGCGCGGCCGACGACACGAGCTATGCCCGACTGCTGGTGGACGTGGACACCGCCGCGCTCTTCTCGACCGCCCGCACCACGGCGCCGCAGGTGCAGAGCTCTCTGGCGACGCTCGAGCAGGCGCGGGCGCAGCTCAAGTCGGTGCAGGCGAGCTACTGGCCGCAGCTGGTGTTCAACGGCAGCTGGACGTACAACGGCTCCAATCGAACCGACCCGTCGTTCGCGCTGTTCAACCAGCGTCAGCTCGCCATCAACCTGAGCTGGCCGATCTTCAACCGGTTCGTGCGGGAACGGAACATCGACAACCAGGGCGCGCAGATCATGATCGCCGAGGCCAACGCCGCCGAGGCCGAGCGCCAGGTGCAGGCGCAGCTGATCACGCAGTACGCGGCCGTCGAGGCCGCGATCAGCCGCATCGAGGTGGTGGACCAGAGCCTGGTCGCCTCGCAGGAGGACATCCGCGTCGTGAGCGAGCGCTACCGCCTCGGCGTCGCGACGCTGGTGGACCTGCTGGTGTCGCAGGAAGGACTCACGCAGGCCGAGCTCGACGTCGTCACCGCCCGGCTCGACTACCTCCGCGCCAAGGCGAACCTCGAGGCCACCCTGGGGAGGGCGCTATGACCGCCACCACGATCGCCGGACGCGACGCGGGCCTGCCGGGCAACGTGCCCGCGGATGCCGTCATCGTCGCGAAGGACCTCACGCGCGAGTACGTGATGGGCTCCGAGACGGTGCGCGCGCTGCGCGGCGTCGACCTCGTCATCCGCCGCAACGAGTACGTCGCCATCATGGGCCCCTCGGGCTCGGGCAAGTCCACGATGATGAACGTCATCGGCTGCCTCGACACGCCGTCGGCGGGCGAGTACTGGCTCAACGGCCATCGGGTCAGCGAGCTGCACGACGACGAGCTCGCCCGCATCCGCAACAAGGAGATCGGGTTCGTCTTCCAGACGTTCAACCTGCTCCCGCGCGCCACGGCACTGCACAACGTGGAGCTGCCGCTGGTGTACGCCGGCGTGGGCGCCAAGGACCGGCACGCACGCGCCGCGGAGGCCTTGCGGCGCGTGGGCCTCGCCGACCGCACGCACCACCGGCCCAACGAGCTCTCGGGCGGCCAGCGCCAGCGCGTCGCCATCGCGCGCGCCCTGGTGAACCGCCCCTCGATCCTGCTGGCCGACGAGCCCACCGGCAACCTCGACTCGGCCACCAGCACCGAGATCATGCTGCTCTTCGACGCGCTCCACCGCGAAGGGCAGACCATCGTCCTCGTGACGCACGAACACGACATCGCCGCCCATGCGCACCGCCAGGTCCACCTCCGCGACGGCAGGGTGGCGCAGGACTTCTTGACGAACGAAGGGACACACTGATGCGGACCCGACTCCTGATGGGCCTCGTGCTGGCGGCCGCCGCCTGCTCCAAGCCCGCCCCGCCGCCCGTCTACCAGGCCCTCCCCGTCGAGCGCCGCGACGTGGTCGTCTCGGCCCAGGCCTCGGGCAGCGTCCAGCCCGACACCACCGTCGAGGTGAAGACCCGTGCCTCCGGCGAGGTGCTCGAGATCATGGCGGAGACCGGCCAGCTGGTGCAGCGCGGCACGCTGATCCTCCGCATCGACCCGCGCCAGCCGAAGAACGCCGTCGACAACGCGCGCGCCAACCTCGACGTGGCCAAGGCCCAGCTCGAGATCGCCAAGGCCCAGTTCGACCGCTCCAAGGAGCTGCGGGCCGCGCAGACGATCACCCAGCAGGAGTACGAGAACGCCCAGCTCTCGTACGCCAACGCCAGGGCCGCGGTGGTGCGGGCGCAGATCGACGTCGAGAACAACCAGATCTCGCTCGACGACACCGACGTGCGCGCGCCCATCACGGGCGTGATCATCCAGCGCGGCGTCGAGCGCGGCCAGGTCGTGGCGTCCGCCACCTTCAATGCCGGCGGCGGCACCGTCCTGATGAAGATGGCCGACCTCAACCTGGTGCAGGTCCGCACCCTCGTGGACGAGACCGACATCGGCAAGATCAAGCCCGGCCTTCCCACCACGGTCACGGTGGACGCCTATCCCAACCGGCCCTTCCAGGGCACCGTGCTCAAGATCGAGCCGCTCGCCGAGGTGCAGCAGAACGTCACCATGTTCCCGGTGCTGGTGCGCATCGACAACCGCGAGGGGCTCCTCCGCCCCGGCATGAACTCCGAGGTCGAGATCCACGTGGGGCGCCGCGACAGCGTGCTCACCGTCCCGAACTTCGCCCTGCGCACGGAGCGCGACGTGGAGTCCGCCGCGAGCGTGCTCGGGCTCTCGATGGAGCAGGTCCGCGAGCAGCTCGCCGCCGCCCAGCCCGCCGATACCGGCAGCCGCCAGGCCTCGCTCGGCGCGTCGCCGGGTGGCGCGGACGAGGAGAAGCCGGCGGGCAACACCATGACCACCCCCGACGGCCGCGTGATGAAGCTCCCCGACGGCGTCGAGGAGAAGCAGGTGCGCGCCATCTTCGCCAAGTTCCGCAACGGCGAGCAGCCCACGGCCGCGGAGCGGCAGATCATGCAGCAGGTCCGGCGCCTCAACGGCGGATCGGGCGGGCCCGGCGGCCGTCCACGCAGCGCCGGCACCGACCCGCAGTTCGGCGGGGACTACATCGTGTTCGTCAAGTCGCCGGCGGGTCCGAAGGCGGTCAAGGTGAAGACCGGCCTCACCGACCTCGACCACGCGGAGGTGGTCTCGGGCCTCGCGGAAGGGGACTCGGTGCTGGTGCTCCCGAGCGCGAGCATGGTGCAGTCGCAGCAGGAGTTCAAGAACCGCGTGCGCAGCATGACGGGTGGCGGCGTGCCCGGGATGCAGCAGCAGGGCGGCCAGCGTCCGGCGACGACGCCGGCCCAGCGGCCCGCCGCGGGCGGAGGGCGCTGACCATGATGCTGGGCGAGACGGTCGCGGTCGCGTTCCAGTCGATCCGCGCCAACAAGATGCGCTCGCTGCTCACGATGCTCGGCATCGTGATCGGCGTCGGCGCCGTCATCACGATGGTGGCACTCGGCTCGGGTGCGCAGAAGGCGGTCGAGGACCGGATCAACTCGCTCGGCGCCAACCTGCTCAACATCTACCCCGGACAGATGAGCGTCCGGGGCGTGGCCAGCGACCAGCGCGTCAACCTCACCACCGACGACGCCGAGGCGCTGCAGCGCGACGCCACGCTGCTCAGCGCCGTCGTGCCCGAGCTGTCCCGCAACCAGCAGGTCAAGTACGGCAACCAGAACCTGAACGTGAACATCGTCGGCACCACGGCGAACTACACCTCGGTGCGCAACTACGAGGTCCCGTTCGGCCGGATGTTCACCAACGGTGACGACGCGGGCCGCCAGCGCTACGCGGTGCTCGGCTCCCAGGTGCCGGAGATGCTCGGCGCCAACCCGGCCGCCATGATCGGGCAGTCGATCCTGATCCGCGGCATTCCGTTCGAGATCATCGGCATCCTCAGCGAGAAGGGCTCGCAGGGGTGGCAGAACCCGGACGAGCAGATCCTCGTGCCGCTCCAGACGGCGCGCTTCCGGGTCTTCGGCACCGACCGCCTGCGCACCATCGCCGTGCAGGTGCGCGACGGCATCCCGCTCGAGCAGGGCATGGTGGACCTCGAGCGCATCCTGCGGCGCGAGCACAAGATCCGGCCGGGCGGCGAGAACGACTTCCAGGTGCGCAATTCGCGCGAGTTCCTCGCCACCCAGCAGGCGGCGACGCAGATCCTCACGGCACTGCTCGCCAGCATCGCCGCGGTGAGCCTCGTCGTGGGTGGCATCGGCATCATGAACATCATGCTGGTCTCGGTCACCGAGCGCACCCGGGAGATCGGCGTCCGCAAGGCGCTCGGCGCCACGCGCACCAACATCCTGCTGCAGTTCCTCATCGAGGCGCTGGTGCTGTGCATCACCGGCGGCACCATCGGCATCCTCCTCGGCGTGGGCGCCGCGGTGGGACTCTCCAAGCTCATGCACTGGAACACGCTCATCTCCCCCGCGTCGATCCTGATCGCCTTCGGCTTCAGCGCCGGGGTGGGGCTCTTCTTCGGGATCTGGCCGGCGCGCAAGGCGGCCAGCCTCGATCCGATCGTGGCCCTGCGCTACGAGTGATCCTCGCCCTCCTGCTGGCGCTGCAGGACCCGCAGTCTCCCCCGCCCTCGGCCTCGATCCCCAGGATCGAGGCCGAGGTGCGGGTGGATGGCGTGCTCGACGAGCCCGTGTGGACGCAGGCCGCCACGCTCGCCGGCTTTCACCAGTACCAGCCGGTCGATGGCCGTCCTGCCGAGGAGCGCACCGAGGTCCTCGTGTGGTACGGCCCGACGGCGATCCACTTCGGCATCCGCGCCTACGATCGCAGCCCGGAGACCATCCGCGCCACCGTCGCCGACCGTGACCGCATCGGCAGCGACGACAAGGTGGTGCTCTATCTCGACACCTTCAACGACCGCCGCCGCGCCTTCGTCTTCGGCGTGAATCCGCTCGGCATCCAGGAGGACGGGGTGCTGAGCGAGGGGTCCGGGAGCGGCGCCGGGTCGCTCTTCGGCGCCGGCCTCGACCGCAGCCCCGACTTCATCTGGCAGTCGCGCGGCCAGGTCACCGACAGCGGCTACGTGGTCGAGATCCGCATCCCGTTCAAGAGCCTGCGCTACGCCGGCTCGGGCCCGCAGGCGTGGGGCTTCAACGTGCAGCGCACCACGCGCCGCACGGGCTACGAGGACACCTGGGCCGACGTGCGGCGCGCCAACGCGAGCTTCCTCGCGCAGTCGGGCCGGCTCGAGGGCCTGCACGACCTGCGCAGCGGCATCACGGTCGAGGTGCAACCCTACCTGAGCGGCCTCGTCGAAGGCGAGCGGAACGACGCGGGCGACCTCGCGCACGGCACCTTCGAGCCCGACGCCGGCGTGAACGTGCGGCTCAGCCGCACCAACCTCGCCTTGGACGCCACGCTCAACCCCGATTTCAGCCAGGTGCTGCCCGACTTCGGGCTCGTCACGGTGAACGAACGCTTCGCGCTGTTCTTTCCCGAGCGCCGGGAGTTCTTCCTCGAGGGCATCGACCTCTTCAACACCCCGAACCAGCTCATCTACACCCGCCAGGTGGTCGACCCCGTGGCCGGGGCCAAGTTCACCGGCAAGTTCGGGCGGTTCGGCGCGGCGTATCTCGGGGCCCTCGACGAGTCGAGCGATCCCGACGCGCTGTTCAACATCGGGCGCTTCCGCTACGACATCGGCGGCAATTCCCTCGCGGGCCTCACCGCCACCGATCGCGAGTCGGGGGACGACTTCAACCGGGTCATCGCGGCCGACACGCGCATCGTGTTCGGCCGCATCTATTTCGCGCAGGCGCAGCTGGGGCAGTCGTGGTCGAAGGACAAGGATGGCCCGATCTGGCAGGCGGAAGTGGACCGCACCGGGCGCAAGTGGGGCTTCAATGCGCAGCTCGTCGGGATCGCGCCGGGATTCGAGACGGACGCGGGCTTCGTGAACCGCACCGACATCATCACCGCGCGCTTCTTCAACCGGTTTTCCTGGTACGGCGCACGCGGCAACCTGATGGAGCAGTTCTCGGTCTTCATCGCCCCGCGGCGCCTGTGGGAGTACGAGCAGCGCTATGGCGACGGCGGCCCCATCGAGGGCACCGATCGCATCAGTGCCGACGTGCGCCTGCGCGGCAACTGGAACCTGTCCACCGCGCTGACGCGCAACTTCTTCTGGTTCGATCCCGCGACGTACGACGGCCTCTCGGTGGGCGACCCGGCGGGTCCGGCGTTCGCGCCGGCGCAGAAGGCCGACGACCTTTTCGGCGGAAGCGTCACGATCACCACCCCGCCCTGGCGGAAGCTCGATGCCACGATGCAGGTGAACTACGGCGAGGTGCCCATCTTCGCCGAGGCGGGCACGGGCTCGGAGCTGCGGGTCAGCGGCGGCATCGGGCTGCGGCCCACGGCGTCGCTGCGCGTGTCGCTCAACGCCACCGCGACGCGCATCGAGCGAACCCTCGGCGGCAAGTACGCGCACACCTTCCTGCCTCGCATCACCCTGGAGTACCAGCCGGTGCGGCAGCTCTTCTTCCGCGTCTTCGCCGAATACCGTGACGACCAGCGCGAGACCCTCGTCGATCCGGCCACCGGTGCGCCGCTCTTCCTCGACGGTGCGCCGGCCGGCGGCCTCGACTTCCGGGGCATCCGCACCGACTTCCTCGCCCAGTACCTCCCGTCCCCGGGCACCGTGGCGTACGTTGGCTATGCGACGAATTTCGACAACCAGTACACGGGCGTGGGCTCCGACCTGACCCAGAGCCAGGATCGGTTCTTCGTGAAGGTGGCGTACCTGTTCCGACGCTAGGAGGCCGGCACATGCTCGGGGACCTTCGGGCCGACGAGATCGAGCGGTTGCTGTCCGAGGAGTGCGTGGCGCGCATCGGCTGCCACGCCGACGGCATGACCTACGTGGTGCCGGTGACCTACTGCTACGACGGCGAGGCCATCTACGCGCACTCGCGCGACGGGCTCAAGCTGCAGATGATGCGGCGCAATCCCGACGTGTGCGTCGAGGTGGACCGGATGACGGACCTCTCGAATTGGCGCTCGGTGATCGCATGGGGCCGCTTCGAGGAACTGCAGGGACCGGCGGCCATGACGGGCCTGCGTCTTCTGGTGCAGCACGTCATGCCGATGATCCACAGCGAGACCAGCCTGCCGGTGGACGCCGGGCGTCCTCAGGGCCTGGGGGCGGGCGTCTTCGATGCCACCGTCTTCCGCATCGTGCTCGGCGAGAAGACGGGGCGCTTCGAGCGCAACTGAGCGTCAGCCGAGGGTCAGCGACGACTCCAGCCGCAACAGCGTCGGCAGGGCATCGGACGACACCTCGCCGCTCAGGCGGAAGACCCGGTTGCAGGAGGTGTGCACCCGGCACTGCATCTCGGCGGGCGCAAGGGCGTAGTGCTCGACCACGAGCATCGTCACCCGCTGCACCGGCCAGACGGCCATCGCATCGGCCGGACTCACTCGTACCAGGCTGCCGTCGGCCATGATCATGGCTCGGACCGCGCCCCTCGTACCCTGCACCTCGAACACCGCCACCGCCTCCGCCGCCGACTCCTCGATCGGCTCCAGCATCGCACAACAGTCCACGCCCGCCTCCTTGAATGTTCTTCCTGTGACATCGTCGTCGCGGCGGCCTGATATCAAGAAACATTCCAGAAGTTAACGGCGTTAACATTGCGACTAAAGCGTTATTCGACTGATATTTGCATACCCTCGTCAAAACACGCCATGGACCTCGGACCGTCCACATCGAGGGGGCGAATGTTCACTCGTGGGGACACGATTCATTCGTCCGATGCCTCGAGCCATGCCTCCACCGCACCGCTCTCGTCCCATGTGAGGTGCACCAGCCAAGGCCTGCAGCAGACCGGACAGTCCTCCACATATTCTTGCTCGTCACCGCCCCCCGGGTCGACGCTGATGGTGGCACCCTCCCCGCAGTGGGGACAGGTGACCTCCGCCTCCGTGACGAGCGTTTCGTCGCCGGACTCCTCTTCCTCATCGTCGATCATTGCGACATCCTCTCCGTGGAATCACCCTTGCGAACGATGGACCCGGAGGCCAACATCCCGGGCGCCTTCCATGACCCCAACCCCCACCGGTGTGCTCCTATGCCCAGCTTGATTCTCGGCACCGGGATGGCCGTGCCATCCCGCGTCGTGACCAACGCCGACCTCGCCGCCGTCATGGACACCAGCGACGAGTGGATCACCCAGCGCACGGGCATTCGCGAGCGCCACTGGGCGGTACCCGGCGAGACGGGCGTCGACTTCGGGCTGGCCGCGTCGTGCGCCGCCCTCGACGCCGCCGGCCTCGCCCCGGGAGATCTCGACGCGATCGTCTACGCCACCTCGACCCCGGACCACTACGCGCCCGGCAACGGCGCCTTCCTGCAGCGACGCCTGGGCGTGGGCACCATACCCGCCATCGACGTGCGGGGACAGTGCGCCGGGTTCATCTACGCGCTCGCCACCGCCGACGCGTGGATCAAGGCCGGCATGGCGCGGCGCGTGCTGGTCGTGGGCCAGGAGCTGCAGAGCACGGGCATGGACGTCAGTTCGCGCGGTCGCAATACCGCCGTGATCTTCGCCGATGGCGCGGGAGCCGTGGTGGTCGGCGCGGGGGCGGACGACCGGGGCATCGCGGCGGTGGACCTGCACACCGACGGCACCTTCGCCGAAAAGCTGTGGGTGGATGCGCCGGGCGCGGGATATCATCCGTTCGTGTCGGCCGAGCAGATCGAGCGCGGCGCGACGTACCTGTCGATGGACGGGAAGGAGGTGTTCCGGCATGCCGTGTCGCGCATGCCGGAATCGGTGCGCACCGTTCTCGGCAAGATCGGCGCGACCACCGGCGACATCGCGCTCCTCATCCCGCACCAGGCCAACCTGCGCATCTCGGAGATGGTGCAGAAGGAACTCGGGCTGCGGGACGACCAGGTCTACAACAACATCATGCACTACGGCAACACCACCGCCGCGACGATTCCCATCGCGCTCGACGAGTGCG
This sequence comes from Gemmatimonadales bacterium, assembly GCA_036276435.1. Classification (GTDB taxonomy): domain Bacteria; phylum Gemmatimonadota; class Gemmatimonadetes; order Gemmatimonadales; family GWC2-71-9; genus JAGGAG01. Next base: position 863 of record DASUOW010000307.1, on the reverse strand, counting down.
TGCGGGCGGGCCGGGTGAAGGTCGGGGATCTCGTGGTGCTCACCGCCTTCGGCTCCGGCTTCATGTGGGGGAGCGTCGCCCTGCGCTGGTGAGGAGCCTCGACGCGGCGTGAACGAGCAGCGCGGCCAGCACGAGCGGCACCGTCGCCAGCGCCACCCGCAGCACCGCGTCGGCCGCGACCGACACCTCCGACACCTCGAGTCCCAGCGTCGCGGCACGCGTGAGCCGCCCGGCGATCACCACGATCGCTTCCGGCAACGCGATCAGCAGCGCGGCCACGGCCATGCGTCGCCACGCCCCGTCGGCCACCAGCGGCGCGAGCACCCAGCCCGCACCCGCCACGCCCAGCCACGTCAGCGCCTGCGCCGCCCGCACGCCGCTCCCCAATGCGAGCAGGGCGCCCGCCACCATCCGAGCGCCCCAGAACCACGCCGACCCGGCCAGCACGGCGGCCGGCAGGTCGGTGTCCCCTCGCAGGATCACGGATACTTCCGCAGGTAGTACTCCTTCGGCCGGTGGCCGCGCACCTTGAACAGCTCCGCGTCGTCGTCGGCATCGAGGATGACCACGTGCAGGTCCCCCGGCCAGAAGATGGTGCGCAGCTCCCAGTTCACCGACGGGGCATGCATCATCCACGCGAGCGCCCCGCCGCCCACGTCGGTGCGTTCCACCTCGCTCGAGCGCTCCAGCGGCACGCGCGGCGGCAGGCCCGCGTCGGTGGCGTTCACCGGGTCGAGCTTCAGCTCGCCCACGCCCCACCCCGACAGCACCAGCTCGCCACGCACCTTCTTCCCGCGCTCGGCCAGCTCCAGCTCGATCTTCCACTCCCCAAGGGCGTCCCAGGCGTGGTCCATGAGACCGAC
>DASUOW010000306.1:0-19768 GCA_036276435.1 Gemmatimonadales bacterium | reverse complement strand
CAACAGCGGCGCCGATCCGCTGGTGGAGATCTCGCCATCGTCCTCGGCGCCCGAGGTGAGCGGGGCCGGTCCCTTCACCTTCCGCCTCTGTCCCAGCGACCTCGCCCACGGCGACGCCCTGGCGCGCTGGATGGGCGAGCGGCTGGAACTGAAGAAGGGCGCCGTCTTCTACCTCGACGACGACTACGGCCGCGGCATCCGTCACGCCTTCACCGAGCAGTTCATGCGCCGCGGCGGCACGCTCGTCGGGATGGAGCCGTACCTGGGCTCCGCGCCCGACGTGGCGCCGCAACTCGAGCGGCTGGCGCGGCTGGCGCGGCCGGAGTTCCTGTTCGTCGCGGGCAATCGCGACGAGGCCGAGTCCATCCTGCGCGGCGCGCGGGCACGCGGCATCACGGTGCCGCTCGCCGGCGGCGACGGGCTCGAGGGCCTCGAGGGCGCGGGCGCCCTCGCCGAGGGCAGCTACGTCAGCGCCGCCTACCATCCCTCGCTCAACTCCAAGGCGAACCGCGCCTTCGTCGCCGCCTGGGCGAAGCGGTACCCCGATGCGCCACCGCCCAACCAGCCGGCCGCCGCCACCTACGACGCCATCCACCTGCTGGCACGCGTCATCCAGGACGCGGGCCCCGGGCGCGCGGCGATCCGTGCGGCGCTGGCCGAGGTGGGCCGCACGAGCGCGGCGTACGAGGGGGTGGCGGGCCGCATCGCCTTCGACTCCCTCGGCGACGTGACCGAGCGGCCGGTGTTCATCACCGTGGTCCGCGACGGCCGGGCCCTGCTGGCGGGCAGCCTCTGATGCTGCGGAGCCTGCGCAGCCGCGTGCTCGCCGGGATGGGGCTGCTGCTGCTGCTCGTGTTCACCCTCGCCGCCCTCGCCGCCAGCACCATCAACGCGCTCGACACCATGCTGAGCCGGCAGCTCGCCACGCTGCTCGAGGTCGGCAACGTGGGCACGGGGCTCGTGACGGCGGTGAACGCGCAGATCCGGGTCGCCGAGACGTACATGATCCAGCCCGCCGACTCGCTGCGCTTCGCGTTCATCGAGCAGGGCGACAACGGGTACCGCTACATCAACCGCTACCGCGAGCTGAGCACGCTCAGCACGGGCGATCGGGGGACCCTCAACCGCATCGCCGACCGGCAGGCGCAGCTGGAGGTGGCGTTCTCCCGCGCCTTCGCGCTCGCCGACCTCGGCCGGATGGACGAGGCCCGCGCGGCCGCCGAGGTGGCGCGCCGCCCCGCGACCGCGCTGGTGCAGGATCTCCAGCGGCTCAACCGCTCGCAGCAGGCCGTCGCGCAGCAGGGGCAGCAGCGGCTGCGTGACGAATCGGCGTCGCGCCGCACGCTGCTGTGGGTGCTCTTCGCCGCCGTCATCGCCATCGGGCTCGGCACCGTGTTCGCGGTGGTGCGGGCCATCGACGCGCCGCTGCGCCGCATGGTGGAAGCCGCCGAGCGCTTCGGCGCCGGCGACCTGCGGCCGCTCGACACCGGCGAGATGCCGAGCGAGCTGGCGCACCTCGCCGGCGCGCTCGAGGCGATGCGCGTCCGGCTCCGCGCCCTCGTCGAGAGCGTCGTCGGCGAGGCACGCCGCATCAGCGCGAGCGCCAGCGACTTCTCGGCGATGAGCGAGGAGCTCGCGGCCACGAGCGGGGAGATCTCCACCGCGATGGTGCGCGTGGCCGAGAGCGCCGAGCGCCAGGCCGCGGGCATGCGCGCCGCCGACCGGCTGCTCCTGAGCGCGCGCGAGGCCACGCTCGGCAACTCGGCGGCCGCGCGGCACGTGTCGGACATCGGGGAGCGCATCGAGGGCCTGGCCGAGTATCACCGCCGCGACGTGCTCACCGCGGGTCAGACGCTGCTCGCGGTGCGCGAGGTGGTGCAGACGTCCACGATTCAGGTGCAGGAGCTCGCGCGCGTGGCGCGCTCCATCACCGAGTTCATCGACCTCGTCAAGCAGATCTCCACCCAGAGCAACCTGCTCGCGCTCAACGCCGCCATCGAGGCGGCGCGCGCCGGGGAGCACGGCCGCGGCTTCAGCGTCGTCGCCGACGAGGTGCGCCGGCTCGCCGAGTCGAGCGCGCAGGCGGCCGAGGAGGTGGCACGCTCCGTGGCGCAGGTCCAGGAGCGGATGCGCGAGGTGACGGCGACGATGGACGCCGGCTCGGCGAAGGTGTCGGGCGTGGAGTCGGTGGCGGGGGCGGCGGCGCGGGCGCTCGAGGAGATCATCGCCACGGTCGGGACGGTGCGCTCGGCCGCGGCGGCGGTGGCCGAGCAGGCGCGTCAGAGCGAGACGATCGTCGAGGAGCTCGGGACGCGGACGGCGGAGGCGGGACAGGCCGCAACGGACAACGCGGCGGCCAGTGAGGAAGTCACGGCCGCCGCGGAGGAGCAGAGCGCATCGACCCAGGAAATGGCCGCCGCCGCTGCCGAGCTGCTTCAGGCATCCGATCGCCTCGGCGCGCTCGTCGCCGAATTCAGGACCTGAACTAGCGCTTCTTCGCCTTCGCCGCCGGCTTCTTCGCCGGGGCCTTGGCGGCGGGCTTCGTCTTCACCACGGCCTTGGGCTTGGCCACCGCCTTGGCCTTGGCGACGGGCTTCGGCGCGGCCACCGACTTCGGTGCGGCCACGGCCGCCTTCGGGGCCGGCGCCGGCTTCGGAGCGGGGGGCTTCGGCACCGCAGCGGCCGCCTTCTTGTCCGACTCGCGCTGGTGCCGCTCGGCGAGGCGCTCGGCCCGCTTCTGCTCGGCGGCCGCCGCTTCGGCGAGCACTCGCTCACCCTCGTCATTCCCGAGCAGGCCACGCCGGGTGGCGTACTTGATCAGCTCGTCCGCCTCGGCCATCGAGAAGTCCTTCAGGCGCGCGGCCGCCCGGATCATGCCGATCATGGCATCGGCAACCGGGCTTCGCAGCACGGTGGCGATGCCTGGCAACGCCTCCATCAGCGTTGTGATCTGCGACCCGGCAAGTTCTGACGCCACAAGGACTCCCACCAATCAGGGACCTGCGGACTGCGCCGAAACGGCAGCCCTGTTCGCGGCAACGTAGCCGAGGTGGGGGCGTGCCGTCAAGAATGCAAACGGTGCCCCGGAGTGGCTGGTAGCTCGGCAGTGGTGGGCCTGTTCAGCGCCACTGTTCCGGAACGGGACAATTCGACTCGGCGCGCGGAACCGTCATAAATCGTTTCAGTTTATGGTGTTGACTCACGGTGTAGATTACTGTTCAAGCTTCCCATTTACATCCTCGTGACATTCCCGGAGGGCCCGTGGGCCGCAGGGGCATCAAGGAATACCGTGCCGCCGAGGCATTGCTTCTGATCTCGGCCGATCGCGACAAGCGTGACCAGCTGGTCTGTCCGACGTGCAGCACCCCGACCGTCGGTCGTTCCCCGCGGCGCAACGGCGACGAACCGTCCGGACGGGTGACGTTGCAGTGTAGCGACTGTGGCCGCTCCGCATCGTACATCGATCGGCTGCCCAGCCAGGAAATCCATCCCGAAGCACCGCGCGCCGCCAGCATCTGATTCCCGCGGTCGCCGCTCCCGACATGGAGGCGGCGACCGTTTAGCTTCCCCGGCGATGTCACCGACCACCGAAGTGGGCGGTGGTCGGCGGTCCCTCGCTCCCATCCTCGTCGCGACGGTCTTCCTGGACCTGGTCGGCTTCGGCATCGTGGTGCCCCAGCTGCCGCTGGCGGCCGCGAGGTTCGAGGATCGCGGTACGATCGTGGGCCTGCTCGTCGCCACCGACTCCCTGCTCTCGTTCTTTCTCGCCCCGCAGTGGGGGCGGCTCAGCGACCGCATCGGGCGCCGGCCGGTCATTCTGGTCGGGCTGGCGGCGAGCGCGGTGAGCTACCTGCTGTTCGGGCTGGCGCCAAGTCTCGCGGTGCTCTTCCTGTCCCGCGTCGTGTCGGGTGGGTTCGGCGCCACGGTGAGCGTGAGCCAGGCGTTCCTGGCCGACGTGACGCCGGGCGAACGGCGGTCGCAGGCGATGGGGTTCGTGGGCGCGGCATTCGGCGTGGGGTTCACGATCGGCCCGATCATCGGCGGGCTGGCGGCGCGCGCGAGCGTCGCGATGCCGGGGCTCGTGGCCGCCGCGATCTGCGCGATCAACTTCGCCATCGCCTTCTTCCTGCTGCCCGAGTCCCGCGAGCGCGCCACGCGCGAGTGGTCCCGCCGCGGCGTGGTGCCGCGCCACGCGGCCCTCGTCGCGTTCGGCGTGAGCCTCGCCTTCACCACCGTGTACGTCGTCTTCCAGCGCTTCGCGCGCGACGAGCTCGAGCTCTCGCGCAGCGCCATCAGCTACTGCTTCGCCGTCCTCGGCCTGGTGACGGCGATCGTGCAGGGGCGCCTCGTGGGCAGGCTGGCACCGCGCGTGGGAGAGCGGGCGCTGATCATGTGGGGCGCGATGCTGCTGGCCGCCGGCCTGCTCACCGTCCTCGGCTCGGCTCGCGTCCCGGCGTCGCTGGCGATCGCCACCCTCATCACGGGCGTGGCGCTGCTGAGCGCGGGCTACAGCCTGGTCGGGCCGTGCGTCACCGGGATCGTCTCCCGCACCACCTCGGGCGACGAACAGGGACGGGCCCTCGGGGCGCTGCAGAGCGTGGGGACGGGGGCGCGGATCACGGGGCCGCCGCTGCTGGGCTTCCTGAGCGAGCGCGGCGGGTTCGAGCTGGCCTTCGGCACGGCGGCGGCCGCGGCGGTCGCCGCGGCCGTGGCGGGGTGGCGCTGGAAGACGCCTAGCGCGGCACGCTGAAGATCCGCTGCCAGCGGATGTCGGTGAAGAACGGCAGCGGCCGGTAGCTCGTCCCGTCGAAGCTGTAGTAGATGATGAGCGGCGTGCCGCGCACGTTGAGCCGCGGCAGGAAGCCCCAGTAGCGGCCGTCGTAGCTGCTGTCGCGGTTGTCGCCCATCATGAAGAAGGAGTCGGGCGGCACCACGATGGGGCCCCAGTTCTGCAGGTCGGGCTCGTAGCCCTCCGCGGAACGGCCCGCGAGGTGCGGCACCTGCCAGGCGCGCATGCGCGCCCGCTGCTCCGGCTCGGCGAGCCAGCTCGGGTTGGCGTGCACCGCGAAGGGCTCGTCGATCTTCCGGCCGTTGCGATAGAGGGTGCTCTCCCGCATCTCGAGCGTGTCGCCCGGCACGCCGACGAGGCGCTTGACGACCTTGAGCCCCTCCTCCTCCACCGAGTCGAAGACGAGGATCTCGCCCCGGCGCGGCTCGCGCACCGCCGGCAGGCGCGACTTCACCAGCGGCACTTCCGCCCCGTAGAGCAGCTTGTTCACGAAGAGGAAGTCGCCGACGAGGAGGGTGTTCTCCATGCTCCCGGAGGGGATGCGGAACGCCTCCACCAGGAAGGTCCGGAGGAAGAACCACACCACCAGCGCCACGCCGATCGACTTCACCCACTCCCAGAGCCACACGCCGAATCCGCGCGCGGCCGCATCCTGCTTCGCCATGCCAAGTCCTCTCAGGGTCGTGCGAATGATACCACTCAGAGCGCCGCCAGCACCTCGGCCGCGTGTCCCTTCGGCTTCACCTTCTCGAACACCTTCGCCACCCGGCCCGACTCGTCGATGATGAACGTGGTGCGCAGGATGCCGAAGTACTTGCGGCCGTACATGCTCTTCTCGCCCCACACCCCGTACGCCTCCGCCACCACGTGGTCCTCGTCGGCGAGCAGGAGGAAGGGCAGCTCGAACTTCGCCTTGAACCTGCCGTGGGACTTCACCCCGTCGGGGGACACGCCGAGGACCACGGCGCCCTTCTTCCGTACGGACGCCCAGGTGTCACGGAACTCGCACGCCTCGGTGGTGCAGCCGCTGGTATCGTCCTTGGGATAGAAGTACAGCACGACCTTCTTCCCCTTCAGGTCCTTGAGCGCCACCGTGCTGCCGTCGTCGGCGGGCAGCGAGAACGCCGGGGCCTTCGCGCCTTCCTTCAGCATCGGGTCTCCTCGCCGGTCAGGGCGTCGGTCGGTCGAGTTCGACGGTGCGCGCCCGGAGCGGCTCGCGCACGCGCACGATCGGATGCGGGACCCGCGTCGAGAGCACGCGGTCCACGAGGTTCCACGTCACCACGCCATCCTCCGACGCGGGCTCGAGCACGTAGCTCGCGAAGGTGCCGAGCGGCTGGTCGGTGCGCACGAGGAAGCTGCCGGCCGGGGCCGCAAACGCCGCCGCCGCGCCCCATGCGCCTTCCACCCGCACGGTGCGGTGCCCCTCGAACAGGTAGGGCTCCGCCACCACCGAGTCCACCTTGAAGCGTTCCGCCGCGCCGCTCCAGGCCTCGGGCATGCGTTCCACCACCACGCCCTGCCGGCGCAGCAGCACCGCCACCTCGCCCAGCGACGGCGGAAGAATGTACGCCCAGGGCCGCGCTTCGCGCCGGGCCGGTTCGAAGCGGTCGTACACCGGCATCCTCACCGTCACGAACGTGCCCGTGCGCTTCCGCCGCGCGAAGGGCCCCGCCCCATCGCCGTCGGGCTCGGTGAGCTCGGCGATCACGGGCTGCGTGACTGGCGGCGCCAGCCGGGAGCGCACCGTCACCGAGTCCGGACGGAGCGCCGAGGCGCGGCGCACCAGCTCGCGCACCTTCGCCGGCTCGGCCGCGAGCGCCGACAGCACCTCGCGTACGAACCGGTACGTGGCCTCGATGCGCCGCGGGAACGGATCGTTGCTGTAGCCCTCGCACAGGATGGCGAGCCGGCCGCGCAGGCCCATCGCGTTGGTGCCGAAGCGGGGCCGCGCGTCGTACGTCTCCCAGCCCTGCACCAGCGAGTCGGGATGCTGGCTGCGGAAGTTGCCGTAGGGGAAGGTCTCCGTGCGGTGCTTCTTCCGCAGCCGCTCGCGCACCTCCGGCAGCAGCGTCTCGCGCACCCAGGCGTTGGCCGGCGTTTCGTTCGGATTGAGGCCCGGCGACCACGTGAGCGCGTAGCCGTGATAGCTGCCGTTGGTGGTGTGCAGGTCGATGAAGACGTCAGGGTCCCACGTCTCGAGCAGCGCCAGCGCGCCGCGCGTCTCGGGCGCCTCGGCCTTCACGTAGTCGCGATTGAGGTTGAGGCCCTGCCCGTTGAGGCTCCGCCCCACCATGTCCGGGCCGTTCTGCCCCGGCCGGTGCCGCGCGCCCGGCCCGAGCTGCTCGTTGCCGTCCGCGTTGTAGATCGGGATCACGAGCAGCACCACGCTGTCGAGCAGCGGCCGGAGCGCGCCCAGCGTCAGGTCGCGCAGCAGCATCTGCGCCGCTTCCTTCCCCTCCACTTCGCCCGAATGGATGTTGCCCTGCAGCCAGATGACGGGCTTCCCCGTGGCGCGCGCCTGGGCCGGCGAGAACACCATCGGCCGCGCGGCGACGACGAACGGGATGCGCCGCCCCTCCGCGCTGGTGCCCAGCGTGCCGACACGCAGCTCCGCGCCGCGCAGCTGCAGCGTGTCGAGGAAGGCGAGCACGTCGGCGTGGCGCGACGTCTCGCGGCCGCCGGTGCGCTCGGGCGCGGTCTGCTGCGCCGCGAGTGGCGTGGCGAGGAGCGACAGGCAGAGAGCGACGCGCGCGGTCACGTCAGTCGCGGGAGCGGATGGTGGCGCGGACGGCGTCGGGCACGTTGTCCGTGATGGTGAAGGTGGTCTCGGGCACGAGGAAGCGGCGGCTGGCGAGCGGCACCACGAGGTCCGGCGCGCCCGCGCCGACGCGCCAGGCCGGCGCGAGCGCGGGATCCGCCGCGATGGCGCCCAGGTCGGGGGCATCGAGGAAGCGCAGCAGCGTGCGTTCCGCCTCGCGGCCGGCGAGCGCCGTGCGCACGATCAGGTAGCCGAGCACGTGGGGGTCATCCGGCGCGGTGCGCGCGAGCCGCGCGTGCTTCTCGGCCTCGCTCACGGCGAGCAGCGGCACCGCCTCGTGCGCCGGGGCCAGCACCCGCTCGCTCCACGCTTCCGCGAGTCCCTCCGCCAGCCACGGGTCGGCGGACGGCAGCAGCAGCGCGCCGCCCTGGTCGGTCGCGAGGCGCGCGAGGCGGCGCGTCTCCACCAGCAGGTGGATCCACTCGTGCACCACGGCACCGAGCGCCAGGACGGGCACGTAGGCCGGCTCCACCGCGATCGCGTCGCGCGGCTCGAGGAATCCGTTGAGCGTCTCGCCGGCCCGGCCCGGCACCGACGTGAGGCGGATCGGCTCACCGTCGTCGGCGAGCGTGACGCCGTCGAGCGCGGGCCAGTCGAGGCGGTGGAGCACCTCCAGGAGGCCGTCGTAGCCGTGGCGTTCCAGCCACGCGCCGGCACTCCAGTTCTCGCCGCGCACGACGCGGCCCCGCAGCGCGGCGGGCACGCCGTACCGCGGCACCGCCTGCGGATCGCCGAAGCGCCGGGTGAGGATGACGGGCACGTCGGCCACCGGCGCCGAGTCGCCGGGGACGGCGGCGAGCCACGCACTGCGCACCAGGTCGGCGGGCGAGCGGGGCGCGCCGGCGCCGGGCACCCAGTGCAGGGTGAGGAGCGCGGTGAGCGCCGCGCGATGCCACGCCTCGGCGGAGGCACAGCCGTCGAGGATGGCGTCGAGCGTGCGCCCGTCCTCGGCCGACGTGCCGCGGGCCATCGCGCGCGCCGCCGCGATGGCCGACGTGTCGGCGCGGCTCCACAGCCCGTGGAGCGCGCGCACCGCGGTGAGCTCGGGGTCGGCGCCCGCGGGCACGCGCACCTGCAGCGCCCCGAGCACCGCGGCCCACGTGAGCCGGGGCGAGCGCCGGCGCGCGAACTCGAGCGCCACCCCGTAGAAGTCGGTGCGCAGGCCGCGGGACGAGCGGAACAGCCGATCGAACTGGCCCTGCTCCGCGCGCGGCAGTCCGGCACGGATGCGCACGAGCGCCCGCTCGACGGCCTGCAGCGTCGCCGCCCGGTCGCTCAACCCGAGCACGCGCGATGCGCCGGCCTGCGTGAGGATCGCCGGCTCGAGCGCGGCGATGTCGGCGCGGCGCGCCCGCTCGGCATAGTCGGCGTCGAGCGCCTCGCGCCAGCCGGCCGGCCGCGCCGCGGCGACGACCGCGCCCGGCAGGCGGCGCTCGCTCTCGAAGGTGCCGCCGACGAGTTGGGTCAGGGTGAAGCGGGGGGCGGAGGTGTAGAACTCGATCTGCGCCGGCACGGGCGACGCGGTCCAGTGGGCGGGCGGCTCGCCGTCGCGCTGCACGCCGCCCGAGATGGACCGGCCCCGCAGGTTGCCGCGGAACTCGAGCGGGCTCTCGCCCGGGTAGCGGAAGAAGATGCTGTCGGAGCCGTCGATGCGGCACGCCGCCAGCGGCGTCGGCGGGCGATCCTCGAGCGAGAGGACGAGGGTGCCGTCGCAGCGATCGCCCGCGCTCCGCACGTGCAGCTCACCGAGGGCCGGCGCCGGCCCGAGGCCCTCGATGACGACGCGCCAGCGGCCGGTCGGCCCCGCGCGCTGCGCCGCCAGCCGCGCCGGCCACGCGACGAGCGCGCCGGCGAGCAGGACGGCCGGCAGGGCGCGGCGTGCGCGCAGGCTCACCGTCGCGCGGCGACGCTCAGCCGGCCGCCGAATCGGTGCGCACGCGGCGGGTGCGCTCCACCACCTTGGGCGCGACGGGCGCGCCCTCGGACATCTTCTCGACGCCACCCACCACGACCTGCTCCCCCTCGCTCACCCCGTCGGTGATCTCGACGAACCCCGGCGTGCGCACGCCCAAGCTCACGACGCGGCGCGTGGCCTTGCCCTCGATCACCACCCAGGCGAACGACTCCTGCTGCAGTGCGAGGATGGCCTCCTCGGGAATGACGACGGCGTTCGGCCGCACGGCCGTCTCGAGGCGCACCTCGACGAACATGCCGGGCTGCAGCTCGCCCTTCGGGTTGGCCACCAGCGCCTTCACGGTGATCGTGCGCCCCGGCAGCTGCACGACCGGGTCCACGAAGTCGACGCGGCCGATGAACTGCCGGCCCTGCAGCGCCGCCACCTGGAAGGTGATGCGCTGGTCCTTCTCGAGCGCCGTGGCGTAGCGCTCCGGCACCTGGAACACGGCGCGCGTGGGATCGACGGTCTGCAGCGACGCGAGCCGCGACTGCGAGGTGACGTAGTCGCCCACGCTCACGAAGCGCTGGCCCATGATGCCGGTGAACGGCGCGCGCACCGTGGTGCGGTCGAGCCGCACCTTGAGCAGGTCCAGCGACGCGGCGCTGCTGCGGTAGGTGGCCTCGGCGTTCTCGAGGTCGGCCTGCGACGAGGCGCGCTGGGTCAGCAGCTCGCGGGTGCGCTTCAGCGACTGCTGGGCGAGGTCCCGCTCGGCCTCGGCGCGGGCCACCTGCGCCTGCAGCTCCGCGTCGTCGATGCGGAACAGCGCGGCGCCCTTCGGCACGATGGTGCCTTCCCGCACCAGGATGTCGGTGAGCCGGCCCTCCACCTCGGGCTTGAGCTCGATGGACTGGATGGCCTCCACCTGGCCCGTGGCCGCGATCGCGTCGATGACGGTGTCCCGCTGCGCCACGGCCACCTCGACCGGGATGGCCGGGGGGGCCGAGCCCGCGGCCGCGCGGGCGTCCGCCTTGCCCTTGTTGCAGCCCGCCGCGATCACGGCGAGCAGGAGCGCCGCGCCAATCCGAACCGTCACTCGCCGATCCTCCCGGAGAAGAGCTGCCGACCCACCACCGCCTCGAGGCCCGCCCGCGACAGGTTGAGCGCGTAGAGCGCCTGCACCACCTGCGCCTCCGCGTTGGTGAGCTGGAACTGCGCCTCGAGCAGGTCGAGGATGGTGTTGGCCCCGCTGCGATAGCGGAGGTCCTGCACTCGGAACGTCTCGCGCGCCGCGTCGAGCTGCCGGTTGGTCAGCGTCACCGCCTCGTAGGCGATGCGATACGCCATCGCCGCCTCGGCCACGTCGCGCCACGCGGCGCGCTCGAGGTCGGCGCGGAGCGCCCGGCTCACGTCGCGGTCCACCCGGGCCTGGGTCACCGCGATCTCGCGCTGGCCCAGGTTCCAGATCGGATAGCTCACCGTCAGCGTCACCGACCCGATGCTGCGGCCCGACGGCCAGAACTTGTCGTCGAACCGCGTGTAGCCGCCCGTCAGGCTCACCGTCGGAAAATAGGTGCTCTTCTGCCCCGTGAGGGCGGCCTGCGCCGCGCGCTCGTTGGCGCGGGCCGCGCGGTACTGCGGGCCCTGCTCGAGGGCCATGCGGACGAGCGCCTCGTCGTCGTACGCCAGCGGCGGCGGCACGAGCGAGTCGGGCGGCACGGCGCCGATCTCGCGCGCCTCGCCGATGCGCCGGCCGAGCTGCAGGCGCGACACGCGCGCGGCGGCGGTGCGCCGCAGCAGCTCGAGCCGGGCCTGGGTGGTCTCGACCTCGAGCTGCAGCGAGTCGGTCTGCACCGCGGCGCCCGTGAGCACCCGCGCGCGCGCCACCTGCATCTGCTCCTCGGCGCGCTGGAAGCGGTTCTCCGCCACGCGCAGCAGGGCCTGGTTGGCGAGCACGTCGTAGAAGTCGTTCTCGACGTCGAAGGCGAGCTGCAGCCGCTGCTGCTCGTACGTGGCGGTCGCCGCCTGCAGCTCCGCCTTGCGGAGCGAGATGTCGGCGATCTTGCGGACGCTGAACACCTCGTACGCGCCCGTGGCGCGGAAGTTGACCGCGTTCGCCGTCGGCTGGCCGATGCCGATGTTGAAGAACGGGTCGGAGAACTTCGTGGCGTCCAGGCTGACGTTGAGCGACGGCACGATGAAGGCGAGCATCGCCGCCCGCCGGCCCCACTCCGCCACGTCGATCTGCCCCGCGGTGCGGATGTAGTCGGGATCGACGCCCACCGCGCGCTCGAGCGCCTCGGCGAGCGTCACCCGCGGCACGTCCGTCGTGTCGGCCACGCGCGCCGGCACGGGCGCCTTCACCTGGAGCAGGAGCGCCGCCGCGAGCGCGATCACTCCCGCTCCCCCGCCACGGCCGTCGCGGGCACCGGCGCCGCGGCCGGATGCCGTGCGCGCCCGCGCAGCCCCTCGACGAGGAGCCAGAACGCCGGCACGAGGAAGAGCGTGAGGAGGGTGGAGACGAGGACGCCGCCCACGATGGCGTACCCGAGCGGACGGCGGCTGATCGAGCCGGCACCGAGCCCGAGCGCGATCGGCAGCGCGCCGGTGATGGTGGACACCGACGTCATGAGGATCGGGCGCAGCCGGATCCGGCCCGACTCGAGGATCGCGGCCGCGGGCGCGAATCCGCGTTCCTTCAGCTGGTTGGCGTATTCCACGAGCAGGATGGAGTTCTTGGTGACCAGGCCGATCAGCAGGATCATGCCGATCTGGCTGTACAGGTTGATGGTGGAACCGGCGATCCACAGCGTCACCAGCGCCCCGGTGACCGCGAGCGGCACGGCGAGCAGCACCGTGAACGGGTGGATCAGGGACTCGAACTGCGAGGCGAGCACCATGAACACCACCGCGATCGCGAGCACGAACGCGAAGTAGAGCGACGTGCCGCTCTCCTCGAGCTCGCGCGACTCGCCCCCGAGGCGGTAGCTGGCGCCCGTCGGCAGCACCTCGGCCGAGATGGCGCGCAGCGAGTCGATCGCCTCGCCCAGGGTGTAGCCCGGGGCCAGCTGCGCGGTGAGGGTGGCCGAGCGGACGCGGTCGTAGTGCGCCAGCGAGCGCGCGCCGACGGACTCGGTCACCTTCGTCACGGCGGAAAGCTGCACCAGCTGGCCCTCGCGCCCGCGCACGTAGAGGCCCGAGACGTCGCTGGGCGTGGCGCGCTCGGCGGGATCGAGCTGCACGAGCACGTCGTACAGCTTGTTCTCGCGCGTGAAGGTGCCGTTGCGCCGCCCGCCGAGGAGCGTCTGCATCGTGGCGGCCACGTCGCGCACGGGGACGCCGAGATCCTCGGCGCGATCGCGGTCGAAGGCCACGAGCACTTCCGGCTTGTTGACGCGCAGGTCGGTGTCGACGTTCAGCAGGCCCTTGATCGCCCGGGCGCGCGCGAGCATCGAGTCCATGCCCGCCGTGAGCAGCTCGAAGTTCGGGTGCCGGACCACGAACTGCACCGGCGCCCCGAAGCCGCCGAACGCCGGCGGGTTGTTGGCGAACACGAAGGCCCCCGGGATCTGCATGAACTTCGGGCGCACCTCGTTGAGCACGTCGGTCACGGTGCGCGTGCGCTCGTCCCACGGCGTCAGGCGCACGAAGATGAACCCGCGCGCCGGCGTGCCGCCGAACCCGCCCGTCACGGAGAAGTAGTTCGCGATGTCCGGCGTCTTCGCGAGGATGCCCTCGGCCGCGCGCATCGCCTCGTCGGTGGAGAGCAGGGTGGATCCCTCGGGCCCGATGATGGCCACCGAGAACTCGCCGCGGTCCTCCGCGGGGATGAACTCGCGCTTCAGCGCGCGGAACACGAGCACCGACAGGGCCACCATCGCCACCGCACCGCCGAGCACCACCCAGCGGGCGGCGAGCGCCCGCCGCAGCAGCCAGGCGTAGCCGTTGGTCACCGCCTCGAAGCCGCGCTCGAACGTCCGGAAGAGCGGCCCGTGCTCCTTCGGCACCCGCAGCACCTTGGCGCACAGCATCGGGGTGAGCGTGAGCGCCACGAGGCCCGACAGGATCACCGAGCCCGCCACCGCGATGCCGAACTCGTTGAAGAGGCGCCCCGTGTTGCCCTTGAGGAAGGCCAGCGGCGCGAACACCGCCACCAGCGCGATGGTCGTCGCGATGACGGCAAACCCGATCTCGCGGCTGCCCTCGAGGGCGGCGGTCTCGGGCTCCTCCTCGAGCTCCTCCTGGTGCCGGTAGGCATTCTCCAGCACGATGATCGCGTCGTCCACCACGATGCCGATGGCGAGGGTCAGCGCGAGCAGCGTCAGGTTGTTGATGGAGAAGTCCAGGAAGTACATGATCGCGAAGGTCCCGATGATGGACACCGGGATCGCGAGGCCGGGAATGATGGTGGAGCGGACGTTGCGCAGGAAGAAGAAGATGATCGCCACCACGAGGCCCGCGGCGAGGACGAGCGTCTCCTGCGCCTCCAGGATGGAGCGCTTCACGAACACGGCCTGGTCGAACGCCACCTCCAGCTTCACGCCCGGCGGCAGCGACTGCTGGATCGAGGGCACCTCGGCCCGCACGCGGTCGGCCACGTCCACCATGTTCGACTTCGACTGCCGCACGATGCCGACGCCCACGGCCGGCCGGCTCATGAAGCGGAGCGCGCTGCGGTCGTCCTGCGGCCCGAGCTCGACGCGGCCGATGTCGCGCAGCTTGACCAACTGGCCGCCCTGGTTGGCCACCACGAGCTCCGAGAACTCGGCCGGCGTCTTCAGCTCGCCCAGCGAGCGCACGCTGAACTCGCGGCGCGACGACTCGATGCGGCCGGCCGGGATCTCGACGTTGCGCGAGCGGATCGCCGCCTCCACGTCCTGCACCGTGAGCTGCCGCGCCGCGAGCGCCGCGGTCGAGAGCCACACGCGCATCGCGTAGCGCCGCTCGCCGCCGATGATGATGTTCCCCACGCCCGAGATGGTCTGCAGCCGCGACTTCACGAGACGGTCGGCCACGTCCGAGAGGCGGAGCAGGTCGACATTGTCGCCCGAGAGCGCCAGCCACATGAAGGGCCGCGCATCGGCCTCCTGCTTCGCGATGACGGGCTCGAGCACGTCCTGCGGCAGGCGGTTCCGCACGCGCGCGACCTTGTCGCGCACGTCCTGCGCCGCGGCCTCGACGTCGCGCTCGAGCTGGAACTCGATGCTGATGTTGCTGTTCTGCTCGGCCGACGAGCTCGTCAGGGTGCGGATGCCCGGCACCGTGCTGAGCTCCTCCTCGAGCACGTCGGTCACGGCCGACTCCACCACCTGCGGGTTGGCGCCCGGCAGCGAGGTGGAGACGGAGATGAGGGGAGGATCGACGTCGGGATATTCGCGCACCGCGAGCTCGCGGTACCCGATGATGCCGAACAGCACGATGGCCACGCTCACCATGGAGGCGAACACCGGCCGTCGGATCGAGAGGTCGGAAAGAATCATTGGTCAACTCCTGACTGCCCTACGCCCACCCCCGCGCGGGGTTTCAGGCGCTCTGCCACTAACTTACCGCCATGGCCGTCAAACTCTCGTCCCGTCAGCAGTCGCAGCTCGCCTTCCTCCAGACCCTGCCACCGAAGCTCGCGAAGGTGCATGGCGTGATCGAGCAGATGGCGTCCCAGCAGGTAGACGACAGCGTCGTTCGGGGGTTGGGCCGGTTGCTCGACGACATCAAGGCGGGAGCCCAGTCGCATGGACTCGGAGGGATCGCGGACACCGCGGGCTACATGGGCACCATGGCGCGGCGCGGCGGCGGCCTGCAGATGAAGGTGCGGGGACTGCGGGAACTGCTCGGCTCGCTGAAGACCAACTACGACGGTGCGGTCAAGGCGGCCAGCACGCCCGAACGCGACGCCGAGGCCCCCGGGAACTAGCGCGTCAGGCGCGCTTGCCGATGACGCGATCGATGACCGGCCCCGCCATCAGCACGATCATCGACGTCACGAGGCCACCGGCCACCGCGGACACGAAGGTGAGCGCGAACAGGATGGCGCCGGCGCCGATGGTGGCGAAGATCATTCCGAACGTATTCATGTAATCCTCCGTGGCAGCCGGGAAGGCTACTCTCCGGTCCCTTGGCCGTAAAGGGTCAGCCTGCCGCGCGGAGCCGATCGGTCAGGAGCCGGGTGGCCTCGCCACGGACCGCCCCGTCGCCCTCGCGCGCGAGGCGCTCGAGCGCCGCCCGGCAGGCCGGGCCCTCGGCCTGGGCGATGGCCCGTACCGCCTCGAGCCGCTGCTCCACCGCGAACCCGCCGCGCAGGAAGGACCGGCGCGAGAGCGCCACCTTCACCAGTCCCGCCATCGCATCGGGTGTCTGCAGCACCCCCAGCGCCCGCGCCTCCGCGCGCCACGCCTCGGGGTCCCGCTCCTGCGCCAGCATGCCGAGCAGGGGCATCGCGAACGCCGCCGCCCGCCGCCGCGCGATGGCCTCGGCGGCCGCGGAGCGGGTCTTCGGCGAGGGGGACGCCAGCGCGATCCGGAGCCCATCGGCCACCTCGCCCAGCGGGAACTCGGCCAGCGCCGCCACCACGGCTCCCCGCACCCGCTCGTCGGGGTCCGTCAGCCGACGCTTGAGCGGCTCGATGGCATCCCGGTTGCCCAGCCGGCCCAGCACCTCCGCGGCGTGCCGGACCTCGTGCCACCGGCCGCGACTCAGCCAGGGCAGCACGAGCGGAAAGGCGTCCGGCATCCCGCCCAGGATCTCGTACAGCACGCGCCGAGGCCCGGTGGCCTCGCTCTCCATGATCCGGGTGAGGATCACCTCGGCACCGTCGAGACCGATCCAGCGGAGCACCCGGGCAGCCACCGGGGCGTCGAGCGCGTCGCGGAGCGCGATGTCGACGAACCCCTCGATCGCCGCCGTCGTGAGCATGCGCCGGGCGCCGATGGCGTAGGTGCGCCGATCCTTGACCGGCACCGACGGGAGCGTCTCGACGAAGGCGTGGAGCGCCTGCAGTGCCGGCGCCCAGGCCCCCTGGCGAACGGCCTCGACGAACCTGGCCTGAAACCGCAGCAGGTCCGACGACTGGTGCTTGATCAACTGGAGCCGCCGCTCGCCCGCCTGCCGGCGCTCGGCGCGGCGGCGCTCCGGCCCGCGGTGCCGGGCACCACTCAGCACGGCACGCCGGTCGCCGGCCCGGCGCCGCTCGTCCCCGGTGCGGCTGGGGACGAGTTCCAGGTCCTCGGGCACCGCCGCGACGACGCGCGTGATGGACGGGGTCAGGACGACCCGGATGTTCGGCGACGAGCCGACGGGCGCCGTATCGTGAGCCAGTGCGCGCGCCAGATGCAGCAGTTCCTCGGCCTCCACGCCCGGCGTCACCGTGACCGTGTCCACATACCGGGCCAGCAGTCGGCTCTTGAGGCTCAGCGGGTCCTCCTGCCCCAGGACCTCCACGCCCGACACGAGCGTCACCGGGCACGCCGCGACCAGCGCATGGCTCTGCGCGAGCAGGCGATCCTGGGCAGCGTCGTCCTCGGGCCGGGTGCGCAGCAGCGCCACCAGCTCACCGAACAGCTGCTCGAAGAGGGCGTGGGAGGTCACGGACCCTGAACGTGAAGGGATCGGGAAAGTGCACCCCGGTTCCGGATGTTGGCAACTACGCCGCCTTGACCTCCGTCCAGATGCGGTCCCAGAGCACGGTGGCCTCGCCGAGATCCACCGGATATTCCAGCCGCGCGAGCTCGGCATCCGAGGGATAGGGCACGGGATCGCGAAGCAGTGGGAGCGCGGGCTGGCAGGGCGTCCCGAACCCCGTGGCCTCGCTGATGCCCGCGGCGACCTCGGGACGCAGCACGTAGTCGAGGAACGCGTGCGCCGCGCGCGGGTGGGGGCAGCCGGCCAGCATCACCATGTAGTCGGCGAAGATGGTGCTGCCGTCCTCCGGCACCACGAACTCGAGGTTGGGCTCCTCGGCCTGCGCCTGACGCGCGTCGCCGTTCCACAGCTGGGCCATCCATACGTCGCCGGTCACCAGCTGGCCCTTCACCGCGGCCGACACGAAGGCGGCGAGATGGCCCTTCGCCGCGATCGCGTCGGAACGGGCCCGAGACAGCTCCGTGGGATCGGTGGAGTTGAGCGACCGACCCCGCAGGCGGAGCATCGCGCCGAGCACCTCGCGCGAGTCGTCGAGCATCGTCATGCGCCCATCGGCCTTCGGATCGCCGTCCACGAAGACGCGCCAGCTCGTGGGAGCGTCCACGAGGTCCTTCCGGTACGCGATGCCGGTGAGGCCCCACTGCCACGTGATGCCGTGGCGGCTGCCGGGATCGAAGGGCGAGTCGCGGAAGAGCGGCGCGAGGTTGACGAGATTGGGCACGCGGGCACGATCGAGCGGCTGGAGCAGGCCGCGCTCGCGCATCACCGGCACCGAGTAGCCCACGGGCACGGCGAGGTCGTAACCGGAGGCACCGGCGAGGAGCTTGCCGAGCATCTCCTCGCTGCTCTCGAAGGTGTCGTAATTCACGCGCACGCCGAACTCTCGCTCGAAGCCCTGGATGGTCTCGTAGCCGATGTAGTCGGACCAGTTGTAGATGTTGAGCTCGGGCTCCAGGCCGGGCCTGGGGACGAGCTTCTCGGCGCAGGCCGTGAGCGAGGGGCCCAGCGTCGTGACCAAGGCGGTGCTCGTGGCGGTGCGGAGGAAATCGCGGCGGGTTTGGGGCATGGAGTCCGGGTGATTGGATCTGTGTGGGGCTGGGGACAGGCGGGGGGCCTCTCCGCTTACCGGAGGCGCCCGGTCTCTGCAACGATCACAAGTTCGGAAAGGGGCGCCAACGCCGCTCCGAGGCCCCCCGCCACCTCCCACCCACCCCGCGATCCTCACACCCGCGCACTCCCACGAGCCAGCCGATCCGCCGCCCACACCAGCACCGTCGTCACCAACAGCATGATGGTACTGATCGCATTGATCGTCGGCTCGACGCTCTTGCGCACCATGGAATAGACGACGAGCGGGAGCGTGGTGGAACCCACGCCCGCCACGAAGAACGTGATCACGAAGTCGTCGAACGAGAGCGTGAACGCCAGCAGTGCCGCGGCCACGACGCCGGGCAGGAGTTGCGGCAGGGTGACGCGCCGGAAGGTGGTGAGCTCGTCGGCGCCGAGGTTCATGGCGGCCTCCTCGAGCGAGCGGTCCATGCCGGCCATGCGGGCGAGCACCACGACCGTCACGAACGGCAGGCTGAAGGCGGTGTGGGCGATGATGATGGTGCCGAGGCCCAGCGTGACGCCGAGCGTGGAAAAGAGGATCAGGAGGGAGATGCCGGCGACGATCTCGGGCGTGACGATGGGCAGGTAGAGCAGGCCCTCGTAGACGCGGCGGCCGCGCAGGGCGTAGCGCGCGAGGGCGACGGCCAGCAGGGTGCCGAGGATCGTGGCGATGGCGGTGGAGGTGAGCCCGACGACGACGCTGAGGCGGAGGGCGCGGAGCACGTCGGGCCGGTGAGCCAGCCGGGCGAACCAGTCGAGCGTGAAGCCCTTCCACTGCACGCTGAAGCGCGAGCGGTTGAACGAGAACACCATCAGCACCACGAGCGGGAGGTGCAGGAAGGCGTACGTGAGCGCGGCGATCCAGGCCGTGGAACCGGGCAGGCGCCGGGTCATTCGGTGCGCTCCGCGAGACCCTCGTCGCGGCGGGCGGCCCTGAGCAGGCCCATCACGGCGACGAGCACGAGTGCCATGACCACGAACGAGGCGGCCGAGCCGAAGGGCCAGTCGCGGGCGGCGCCGAACTGGTTCTGGACCAGGCTGCCGATCATCATCGCCTTGGCGCCCCCGAGGAGGTCGGGCACCACGAAGGCACCGAGGGTGGGGATGAAGACGAGCATGCAGCCGGCGGCGATGCCGGGTGCCGTGAGTGGCAGCACCACCTTGGCGAGCCGGGCCCACGGCCGCGCGCCGAGCACTTCGGCGGCCTCGAGCAGCGCGGGATCGAGCTTCTCGAGCGAGGTGTAGATGGGGAGGATCATGAACGGCAGCGCGCCGTACACGAGGCCGACGAGCACGGCGCCGTCGGTGTACAGCAGGTGCAGCGACAGGTCGATGACGCCGAGTCGCTTGAGCAGCGCGTTGACGAGGCCCGTGTCGCGCAGCAGCACCATCGTGGCGTAGGTGCGCACGAGGGCGCTGGTCCAGAACGGCAGGATGGCGAGGAAGAGCAGCGTGTTGCGCCAGCGGCCGCTCCGCACGATGGCCCACGCCGTCGGGAAGCCGAGCAGCAGGCAGATGA
>DASUOW010000305.1:0-9456 GCA_036276435.1 Gemmatimonadales bacterium | reverse complement strand
GCCGCGTCGATCTCGACGCCGACGCCGCCCCGCGCGGCCATCTCGGCCGAGCTCGAGGTCAGTCCGGCGGCGCCCATGTCCTGGATGGCGACGATGAAGCCGGAGTTGATCAGCTCGAGCGACGCTTCGATCAGCAGCTTCTCGGTGAACGGGTCGCCCACCTGCACCATCGGGCGCTTCGCTTCGCTCGACTCGGAGAGATCCTCCGACGCGAAGGAGGCACCGTGGATGCCGTCGCGCCCGGTGCGGGCGCCGAAGGCGATGAGCACGTTGCCCACGCCCTGCGCCTTCGCGCTCATCAGTTGCTCCTCGCGCAGGAGCCCCACGCACATCGCGTTCACCAGCGGGTTGCCGGAGTAGCCGTCGGCGAAGCCCACCTCGCCGCCGAGCGTCGGCACGCCGACGCAGTTGCCGTAGTCGCCGACACCCTTCACCACGCCGGCGAAGAGCCAGCGATTGCGCGCCTGCTCCAGCGGGCCGAAGCGCAGGCTGTTGAGCACCGCCACGGGCCGCGCGCCCATCGAGAACACGTCGCGCAGGATGCCGCCGACGCCGGTCGCGGCGCCCTGGTACGGCTCCACCGCGGACGGGTGGTTGTGCGACTCGATCTTGAAGGCGACGGCCCAGCCTTCCTCGAGCCGCAGCACCCCCGCGCCCTCGCCCGGGCCCTGCAGCACCCGCGGGCCGGTGACGGGAAACGTCTTCAGCACCGGCTTCGAGTGCTTGTAGGAGCAGTGCTCCGACCAGAGCGCCGAGAAGACGCCCAGCTCGGTGAGCGTCGGCGTGCGGCCGAGCATCGCGACGATGCGCCCGTACTCGAGCTCGTTCAGGTTGTGCTCGCGCACCACCTCGGGCGTGACGGGGCGCTCGCCGGGAAACGCCGCGGCGGCGGTGGGCTGGGGCAGGGTGCTCGATGCGCTCATCGCGGGGCGGCCGTGGCGCCGGCCGGGGCGGTGTAGCCCGGCACGCGCGCGGTGTAGGAAGCGTTGCCTTCGTAGCGGCGGCCGTTCGAGCGCGCGATGGCGTCGATGACCTTGCCGTCCTGCAGGATCACGATGTCGTGCGTGCCGCAGCCGGGCAGGCACGCGGTGGGGAAGGTCAGGTAGGTGAAGCTGCCGCGCGTGCGCTCCGCGGACGGAGCGCCCCACGCCGCCTTCACCTCGGCCACCGTCATGCCGGGTCGCACCGTCGGCGACTGCGCCTCGGCGCGCGTGGCGGCGCCGGCCGCGAGCGCGAGTGCCACGAGCAGCGTACGCATCACTTGCGGGCGCCGGCGGCGATCGCCGCGATGGACTCGAAGAAGGGCCGGCCCTCGGCAGAGCCGAGTCTCTCGTCCATGCAGCGCTCGGGATGCGGCATGAGGCCCACCACGTTGCCCGCCTCGTTGGCGATGCCCGCGATGTCGTTCACCGAGCCGTTCGGGTTGGCCTCGACGCCGGCTCCGGCCGGGGCATACCGCACCACCACGCGACCCTCGCCCTCGAGCATCGCGAGCGTCGCCGGATCGGCGACGAAACGGCCCTCGCCGTGCGCCACCGGCACGCGCACCCGCGCGCCCTTGGTGAAGGCGGAGGTGAACACCGTGTCGGTGCGCTCCACCACCAGGTCCACCGGCTTCGAGACGAACGAGAGCCCGGCGTTCCGCATCAGGGCGCCCGGCAGCAGGTGCGCCTCGCACAGGATCTGGAAGCCGTTGCACACCCCCACCACCGCGCCGCCCGCCCTGGCGTGCTCCGACACCGCCTGCATCACGGGGCTGAAGCGGGCGATGGCACCGGAGCGCAGGTAGTCGCCGTAGCTGAACCCACCCGGCAGCAGCGCCACGTCGGCGCCCTTGAGCGACGTCTCCCGGTGCCACACGTAGAACGCCTCGCAGCCCACCGCCTCGGCGGCGCGGAGCGCGTCCTCGTCGCAGTTGCTCCCGGGGAACCGCACCACGGCGACCTTCAGCATCTAGTCCTCCTCCACCTGCACGAGGTAATCCTCGGTGACCGGGTTGGCCAGCAGCCGGTCGCACATCTGGCGCGCGCGCGCCTCCGCCTCGTCGCGGGAGCCGGCGGCCACGGAGAGCTCGATCGCCTTGCCCACGCGCACCTCGTTCGCGCCCTCGAAGCCGAGGGCGCTGAGGGCATGCTCGACGGCCTGACCCTGCGGGTCGAGGAGGCCGCCACGCGGCATCACGCGGACGTGCACACGGTAGGTCATTCGCGGGGCTCCTGGCGGCGTTCCCGCCGCGGGGCGTTGAGGGAGGTGACGGCACTCGGCGCCTCGACCACGTTCTGGGCGCCGTCCTCCTCGACCACCGGCTCATGCCGGTCCCCGAGGGCGAGGATGGCCGCCCGTGCAAGTCCGAACGTGAGGTACAGCAGGCCGATCGGGAACAGGAAGACGTCCGGCTTGATCAGGGCCGCGAGCATGAGGCCCACGACGAGGATGGTGTTGAAGCCCTGGCCGAAGGTGCGGAAGCCGAACGACGGGAACTTCGGGTACTTCACGCTGCTGACCATCAGCACGGCGAGCATGAGCGCCAGGAAGGCGAGGCCCTGCTCCTGCAGGTCGAGCACCGCCAGCGAGGCGCGGTACCACTCCGTCTGGCTGAACGGATAGAACGTCGCGAGCGTCATCCCGGCCGCCGGCGAGGGCATTCCCGTGAACCACGCCGTCGGCTTGCCGGCCGACACCACGTTGTAGCGTGCGAGGCGCACCGCCGCCGCCACCACGTAGAAGTAGCTGAGCACCCAGCCGAACCGTCCGGCGTTGGCGAACTCGAGGAAGTAGATGATGAGCGCTGGCGCCACGCCGAACGACACCATGTCGACCAGCGAGTCGAGCTCCTCGCCGAAGCGCGAGGTGGTCTTGGTGCGGCGCGCAAGCCGGCCGTCCATCATGTCGAGCAGCGCCGCGAAGACGATGAACCACGCCGCCCAGCGGAAGTTGCCGTTGTAGGCCGCGACGATGGCCCACAGGCCGAAGAACAGGTTGCCGAGCGTGAAGGCGCTCGGGATCACCACGACGACCCGCCGCACGTCGGGCCGGTGCAGCCGCCGGCCCTTGGGGATCAGTTCCATCGGGCCACCACCGTCGTGCCCGCCGTGGTGCGATCACCGACCTTGACGAGCGCGCGGGCATCCGTCGGAAGGTAGAGGTCCACCCGCGAGCCGAAGCGGATGAGGCCGAGCCGCTGGCCCTGGTGCACCGTCGTGCCCACCGGGTGGTCGGTGACGATGCGCCGCGCGATGAGGCCCGCGATCTGGCGCACGAGCACCTTGCCGCGCGGCGTGGTGAGGCCCACCAGGCTCTGCTCGTTCTCGAGGCTCGACTTCTCGTCGGCGGCGTTGAGGAACTTGCCGGGGTTGTAGTGGCGGTAGGCCACCGTTCCCTCGAGGGGATAGCGGTTCACGTGCACGTCGAAGACGTTCATGAAGATGCAGATCCGCAGGGCCTTCCCGCCGATGAACGCCGGCTCGTCCACCTCGCGCACGTCCACCACCTTGCCGTCGGCCGGCGCGATGACGACGTCGTTGCCGCGCGGGCCCGTCCGCTCGGGATCGCGGAAGAACGCGATCACCCAGATCGCCACGGGCAGCCACACGGCCAGCACCATCAGCGGCCAGGAGGCGCCGGGAATGCCCACGCGCAGCACCACGAGCCCCAGCACCACCAGCCACGCCACCGCGATGAAGGGCCAGCCTTCCGGCGCCACGCGCATCACGAGGCCACCTCCAGCCGGGCGCCGGTGAGCAGGCGGTAGGCCTCGAGGTAACGGGCGCTCGTGGCCGCGACCACCTCGGGTGGCAGCGGCGGGGGCGGGGCCTCACCATTCCACCGGCCGGCGCGTCGCAGTTCGGCGAGATAGTCGCGCAGCGGCTGCTTGTCGAAGCTCGGCTGGCTGCGTCCCGGCACGTAGCGATCGGCCGGCCAGAAGCGGGACGAGTCGGGTGTCATGACCTCGTCGATCAGCAGCAGTGTACCGTCCTCGGCGTGGCCGAACTCGAACTTCGTGTCGGCGATGATGATCCCGTGCTGGGCCGCGTGGTCGCGGCCCGCGGTGTAGATGGCGAAGCTCAGCCGCCGCAGCTCCTCGGCGAGCGCAGGGCCGAGCGCCTCGGCCATGACGTCGAAGGTCACGTTGATGTCGTGTCCCGACTCCGCCTTCGTGGCCGGCGAGAAGAGCGGCGGCTCGAGCCGGTCGCTCTCCACCAGGCCGGCCGGCAGCGCCTCGCCGGCCAGCGTGCCCGCGCGCGCGTACTCCTGCCAGGCGGAGCCGCTGATGTAGCCGCGCACCACGCACTCGAACGCCACCGGCGTGGTGCGCCGCACCAGCGTGGCGCGGCCGCGCAGCACATCGCGATGCGGCGCCAGCTGCGGGTGCCGCGCCACGATCTCGCCCGCGTCCGCCGTGATGAAGTGCGACGGCGCCACGCTCGCGAGCTTCCGGAACCAGAACGCCGAGACCTGCGTGAGCACGGCGCCCTTGAGCGGCACCGCCTCCTGCATGACGATGTCGAACGCGCTCACGCGATCGCTCGCGACGAGGAGCAGCTCGGACGGCCCGAGCTCGTACACCTCGCGCACCTTGCCGCGGCGCAGGAGGGGCAGGGGCAGCGCGCTCTCGCGCAGCGCCGGGGTCGCGGTCATACGCGCACCTCCGCGGAGCCCGCCTCGGCGGCGAGCGGGCGCGCCCGCCGCAGCAGCGGGTGCAGGTATTCGGAGACGAACTCCCGCACCTGCGCCGACGAGCGGCCGGTGTAGAGCGTCGGCTCGAGCTCGGCGCGCAGGGCGTCGGTGGGCACCTGGCCGAAGGCGGCATCGCCGCCGAGGCGGTCGAGCAGGTCGTTCGGCGCGCCGGTGGACACCGCCTCGGCGACGGTCATGCTGTGCTTGCGGATGACTTCGTGCAGCGCCTGTCGGTCTCCACCCGCCGCCACCGCCAGCATCAGCCAGCGCTCGGTGGCCATGAACGGCATCTGCTCGTCGACGTGCCGCCGCACCACCGCCTCGCGCACCTCGAGGCCCGCCGCCACGTTGGTGGCGAGGATCAGGATGGCGTCCACCGCGAGGAACGCCTCCGGCAGCACCAGGCGGCGGTTGGCGCTGTCGTCGAGCGTGCGCTCGAGCCATTGCGTCGCGGCGGTGTGCGCGGGGCTCGACTGCAGCGAGATGACGAACCGCGCCAGGCTGCAGATGCGCTCGGCGCGCATCGGGTTCCGCTTGTAGGCCATGGCGCTCGAGCCGATCTGCTCCGACTCGAACGGCTCGAGCAGCTCGCCCTCGTGCTGCAGCAGGCGGAGATCGTTGGCCATCTTGCCCGCGGACTGCGCGATGCCGCTCAGCGCATCGACGACCAGCGCGTCCACCTTGCGCGGATACGTCTGGCCCGACACGGCATAGGTGCGCTCGAATCCCAGCTTGGCCGCGACGCGCCGGTCGAGCTCGCGGACCTTCTCGTGGTCGCCGCCGAACAGCTCGAGGAACGACGCCTGCGTGCCCGTGGTGCCCTTGCAGCCGTGGAAGCGCAACGACTCGAGCACGTGGCAGAGTTGCTCCACGTCGAGCGCGATGTCCTGCATCCAGAGCGTGGCCCGCTTGCCCACCGTGGTGAGCTGCGCCGGCTGGAAGTGCGTGTAGGCGAGGCAGGGCACCGCGGCGTGTCGGGTGGCGAACGTCTCGAGCGCGCCCAGGAGCGCGATCAGCCGGCCGAGCACGAGGCGCAGGCCGTCCCGCATCACGAGCAGGTCGGCGTTGTCGGTGACGAAGGCGCTGGTGGCGCCCAGGTGGATCACCTTCCGCGCCGCCTCGGCCTGGTCGCCGAAGGCGTGCACGTGCGCCATGACGTCGTGCCGGAAGCGGCGCTCGTACCTCGCCGCGACCTCGAGGTCGGCGTCGTCGAGGTGCGCGCGCATGGCGTCGAGCGCCCCCTCGGGGATGTCGAGGCCCAGTTCCCGCTCGCCCTCGGCGAGCGCGAGCCAGAGGCGGCGCCAGAGACCGACGCGGTGCTTCTCCCCCCAGAGCGCCTGCATGGCGGGGGAAGCGTACCGGGTGCCGAGGGGCGAGCGATAGCGGTCGTCGGTCATCAGAAGTAGAGGTCGGTGAAGAGGATCCGTCGGCCGCGCTCGAAGAAGAGCCGGAAACCATTGCTGCCGCGCAACCGCTCGATGACCTGGCCCACCTCGGCCGCATCGGCGATGCGCGTGTTGTTGATGCCCACGATGACGTCGCCGGGCTGCAGCCCGGTCTGGCGCGTCGCCACGTCGCTGATCCGGAAGATCAGCGCGCCGCGATCGGTGCCCAGACGCCGCTCGGTGCGGATGGCGGGCGTGACCGTCACCAGCTCGAGATCCTTGAACACCGGCACCTTGGCCGCCGAGACGCTGGGCAGGTCCTGGGTGACGATGCGACGCCGTTCGCTCTTTCCCGATGCGCTCGCCACGTCCACGAGGACGGTGTCGCCGACCGCGAGGTCGAGCTTCACCGCTTCCCAGTCGAGCCAGGTCCGCAGCGGGCGCCCGTTGGCGCCGATCAGCTGGTCGCCGGCGCGGAACCCGGCGGCGCCGGCGGGGCCGTCCGCGTCGACACCGACCACCTTGAGCGCCGTGGTGCGCTTCGCCCGCATGGAGCCGCTGCCCTCGACTTCGAGGCCCACGTAGGCGCGACGCATCTCGCCGTTGCGCAGGATCTCGGAGACCACGAGCTGGGCCCGCTCGATCGGGATGGCGAAACCGAGACCCACCGACCCGCCGCTGCTGGTGAAGATCGAGGAGTTGACGCCCACCACCTCGCCCAGGGCATTCGTGAGCGGGCCGCCGGAGTTGCCGGGATTGATGGCGGCGTCGGTCTGGATCATGTCGAGATAGAGGCCCGGCTGCTCCCCGGTGGGCAGGATGTTGCGCCCGGTGGCGCTCACCACACCCGCGGTCACCGTCGGCTCCGCGTTGCTGAGCAGGAACCGGTACGGATTGCCGACCGCGATGACCCACTCGCCGATCATGAGGTCGCCGCTGTGTCCCATCGGCGCCACCGGCAGGTCGGTGCGCTTCACCTTCAGCACGGCGATGTCGGTGGTGGCGTCCTCGCCCACGAGCGTCGCGGGCAGCTCGGTGCCGTCTGCGAGCGTGACGGTGATGGCCTCCGCGCCCTGCACCACGTGCTGGTTCGTGACGATGACGCCGCCCGCGCGCACCACGAAGCCTGTGCCGATGCCCTGGACCAGCTGGTCCTGCTCGCTGCCGCCGAAGAACATGTCGAACGGCGACTGCTGCTCGGCGCGCCGCCGGCTCTGCACCGCGATCGAGACCACCGAGGGGGAGATGCGCGTGACGGCGCTCACCAGCGCGGTGCGGCGGGAACCGTCCACCTGCTCGTTGGCGGCGGCGCGTGCCTGCAGCGCGCCGAAGGTGGCGAGCGACGGGTTCTCCCGTGCCCGCTGCTCCCCGGCGGGCCGCTCATGACACGCCGCGAGCGCGAGCACGATCGCCAGCAGGGCGGGGGCGCGCATCAGGCCACCGCCTGCGCGGGCGCATCGGCCGCGAAGCACGTGGCCGGATAGCGGGCGGCCACGAAGTAGAGGCCCTGCGGTGGTGCCGGCGGGCTGGTGTCCTGGTTGTCGTGGCGCTGCAGCAGCATCTGCATGTCGCTGAGCGGACGCCGCCCAAGGGCGACGTCGGTCATGGTGCCCACGAGCATGCGGACCATGTGCTGGAGGAATCGGTCGGCCTCGACGTGAAAGCTCATGCCCTGCCCGCGGGGGCGCTCGTCCCAGTGCGCGTCGCGGATGCGGCAGCGGTAGTGCGGCTTGGGCTCGCCCTTGGCTGCGAAGGCGCGGAAGTCGTGCTCGCCGAGCAGCATGGCGGCCGCGGCGCCGAGCAGCTCGGCCTGGAGCGGACGGCCGAGCGCCCACTCGTACCGGCGCCGAAACGGGGACTCCGACGCGGCGTCGCAGCCGATGTCGTAGCGGTAACGGCGGCCGTCGGCTTCCTTGCGCGCATGAAAGCCAGCACGCATGGCGTGGGTCTCGGCGACCCAGCAGTCGCGGGGGAGCAGGGCATTGAGCGCGCGGCGCAGTTCCGGCGGCGTCCACCGTTCGGGCATCGCGAAGCTCACGGCGAGGCCCACGGCGTGCACGCCCGCGTCGGTCCGGCCCGCGGCGTTGGTGCGTACCGGCCGGCCGGTGAGGCGTTCGAGGACGGCTTCCAGCTCGGCCTGCACGGTGCGGCCGGCGGCCTGGCGCTGCCATCCCAGAAACTGGGTGCCGTCGAAGTGGAGCAGCGCGAGGAATGACCGGCTCATGAGACCCGGAATCTAGTTCCCGGCGCACCCCCGAGCAACCGACGCAAATCGTTGTCCCGATTGACAGAAGGCCGCCTCGACGGGTACGGTTCTGACCCGTCGTTGGCGCCGTTCCAGCCCGAGCCCCGAAGCGTCCGTGAATCCTCTCCAGCAGGCCATCCGTCGGCTCGCCGACGGCGAATCGCTTTCGAGCATCGAAGCGGCTGCGGCCTTCGACGTCGTCATGGCCGGGGACGGCACGCCGGTGCAGGTGGCGGCGCTCCTCACGGCGCTCCGGGTGAAGGGGGAGACGCCCGAGGAAATCGCGGGCGCCGCCCGCGCCCTGCGGAACGCCATGCGCCCGGTGACGCTCGATGCCCTCGAGCACGTCGTGGACACCTGCGGCACGGGCGGCGGGCAGGTGGGCACGCTCAACGTGTCGACGGGCGCCGCGTTCATCGTCGCCGGCGCCGGCGTGCCGGTGGCGAAGCACGGCAATCGCAGCTTCACGTCGCGCTCCGGCTCGGCCGACGTGCTCGAGGCCCTCGGCGTGCGCGTCGAGCTCGAGCCGCACGACGTGCCCCGGGTGCTCGCGGAGGCGGGGCTGGCGTTCCTCTTCGCGCCGGGATTCCACCCGGCGATGCGACACGCCGCGCCGGTGCGTCGCGAGCTCGCGATGACGACGATCATGAACCTGCTCGGGCCGCTCGCCAATCCGGCGGGCGTGCTGCGCCAGGTGCTCGGCGTCGCCGATCGACGGCGCGCGCCGCTGCTCGCGGAGGCCCTGCGGCAGCTCGGCTGCCGGCACGCGCTCGTGGTCCACGCCGACGTGGGGATGGACGAAGTGAGTCCGGAGGGCTGCACCCACGTCTGGGAAGTCACGAGCGCCGGCGTGCAGGACTGGCGACTCGATCCGCGCGAGCTGGGAGTCGCGGGTGGCGGCCTCGGGGCGCTCGCCGGCGGCGAGCCGGCCGACAATGCGGCGCGGCTGGAGGCGATCCTGGCGGGCGAGGAAGCGGGCGCGGCGCGCGACGCGCTGCTGCTCAATGCGGCCGCTGCGCTCTACGTGTCGGGGCGCGGCTGGAGCCTGGCCCAGGCGATGGATGAGGCCCGGCGCTCCCTCGACAGCGGGGCCGCGCGCCGGTCGCTGGAGCGACTGCGGCGCGCGGCCCCGAAGCCGTGACGCGGCAG
>DASUOW010000304.1:0-4301 GCA_036276435.1 Gemmatimonadales bacterium | reverse complement strand
GGGAATCGGCGTCTCGCACGGCACGAGGCGGGTGGACGTCACCACCACCTCCGACTCGAGCGACTCGGCGAGCGTCCGGCCGATCTCCTCGTGCGTGTACGACGGCGTGCTGCGGATGTCGAGCACCGCCCTCGCCATCGGCGGCGTCACGTTGCGGCTGATGCCGGCCTCGATCATCGTCGGCGTGATGGTGACCCGGCCGAGGATCGGATGCACCCGCTCCTGGCAGAGCGCGCCCAGCTTCACGAGGTCGCGCGCCAGCAGGACGGCGGCGTTGGTGAACTGCCCGTCGGCGGCGTAGCCCGCGTGCCGCTGGTCGCCGCGCGCGACGAGGTCGACCATCATGAGCCCGCGCTGCGCCACCGACGGCTGCAGGTTGGTGGGCTCGCCCACGATCGCGGCGTGCACCTCGCCCACCGAGGCGAGCGCGTGCGGCATCGAGGTGTGCTTCGTCTCCTCGCCCAGGCCCAGGATGACGACGAGCCGGCCGCGTGCGGGCCCGCCGCGGCGCGCCAGGTCGTGCGCCGCCGACAGCATCGCCGCCACCGACGCCTTCGCGTCGCCGGAGCCGCGGCCGTAGAGCAGGTCGCCCACGATGGCGGGCGTCCATGGGTCCCTCGTCCAGCCGTGGCCCGGCGGCACCACGTCGAGGTGCGAGATGAACGCGAGCGTGGGCCCCGGCTCGCGCCCCTCCACCACCACCTTCACGCCGGTGTCGTCGTTGACGACGTCCAGCCCCCAGCCGCGCGCCGTGGCTTCGCAGAAGGCGGCAACGGCCGCCTCCTCCCCGCTCACCGAGGGGATCGCGACGAGCTCCAAAAGGAGCTCGACCTCAGCCGGCCAGGTCGACGCCAAGGTAGGTGGCCTTCTCCTTCCGTCCCACGATCATGGTGCCGCAGCCCGCGCCCGTGAACACCTCGAGCAGCAGCGCGTCGGGCGCGCGGCCGTCAATGATGTGCGTGCGCTCGACGCCACTCGTGGCGGCGCGGATGCACGCCTCCACCTTGGGCCGCATGCCGCCCACCAGCGCCCCGCTCGCGATGAGGCTCGTGAGGTCGTCCGGATCCGCAAACGTGACGAGCGACGACGGGTCGTTCCGGTCGCGCAGCACCCCCGGCGCCCCCGTCATGAAGATGAGCTTCATCGCCTGCGTCGCCACCGCGATCGACTCGGCGACGGTGTCGGCGTTGACGTTGTAGACGTTGCCCTCGTCGTCGCCGGCGAGGCTCGCCACCACGGGGATGAACCGCGCCTCCACCAGCGTGTGGAGCACGCGCGGGTCCACCCGCTCGATGTCGCCGACGTGGCCGTAGTCCACGGTGCGCGTCTTGCCGGCGTCGTCCACCACGCTCACCGGCGGGCGGCGCTTGGCCAGGATGAGGTCGGCGTCCACGCCCGAGAGCCCCACGGCCTGCAGCCGGTGCTCGCGGAGGGCCGCGACGAGGTCGGTGTTGAGCATGCCGCCGTAGACCATCTTCGCCACGTCGAGCGCCGTGTCGTCGGTGACGCGCCGGCCGGCGACGATCGTGGGCTCCACGCCCAGCCGGCGCGAGAGCGCCGTGGCCTGCGGCCCGCCGCCGTGCACCACCACGAGCCGGATGCCGAGCGACGCGAGCAGCCCGAGCTGCGCCGAGACGCCGTCGAGGATCGCGGGATCGCTCAGCACGTCGCCACCCAGCTTCACCACGAACACGCGGTCCCGGTACGCCCGCACGTAGCGCAGCGCGCCCTTCAGCCCGGTGATGCCCTTCGATGCGTCGATGGTCAAAGTGTCGCTCCGTTCGAAATGCCCATGGTCGAACCTCGTATTCGCGGCACGGCGCGAGGCACGTTGCCGATGTCATCCTGAGCGAAGCGAAGGATCTGTTCGACATCCGCTTGTGGCACGGCCACACGCTTCGCACGGACCCGAAGTAGATCCTTCGCTTCGCTCAGGATGACATCGGGGGCGGTGTCACGTCCTGCCTCTCCCGCCTCTCCTGCTTCGCCTGCCCTTCCCGCTTCTCCTGCCTGCCTCCGCCCGCGTCCTCCCACCCTACTTCGTCCCGATCATCTCCAGCAGCAGCGCCCGCTGCACGTGCAACCGGTTCTCCGCCTCGTCCACCACCGCCGAGCTCGGCCCGTCGATGACGTCGTCGTCCAGCTCCACGTTGCGGCGCACCGGCAGGCAGTGCATCACCTGGGCCTTGCCGCCGCGCGTGGATCGCATGCGCGCCGAGGTGAGGCGCCAGTCGCGGAGGCCCGCGCGGAGCGCGCCCTCCTCCTCCGGCTTCCCGAAGTGCTTCACCGAGCCCCACGACTTCACGTAGACCACGTCCGCGCCCACGAGCGCGTCGTCGGGGTCGTTGTGGATGTGGAGCATGGCCCCGTTCTGGCGCGCGAGCTGGCGCACGAGCGCCGTGTCCTCGGGGTCGAGTTCATAGCCCTCCGGCCGCGCGATGACGACCTCCATGCCCATCATCGCCGCCGAGATCGCGGCGCTGGCGGGCACCGCCGTCGGCAGCGCCTTCGGGTGCCAGCCCCAGTAGAGCACGAAGCGCTTGCCGCGCGGGTCGCCCAGCTTCTCGCGCAGCGTTAGCGCGTCGGCGAGGCCCTGGCACGGGTGCCGCCGGTTGCTCTCGAGGTTGATGATCGGCTTCTCGCAGTACTCGGCGAAGCGCTTGATGACGAGATCCTGGCGCACCGTCGCCCAGTCGTCGCCGCGCGGGAAGGTGCGGACACCCAGCACGTCGGCATAGCGCCCCAGCACGCGCGCCGCGTCCTTGATGTGCTCGACGGTGGTGCCGTCCATCACGGCGCCGGGCTCCGTCTCCAGCGACCAGCTGCCCTTGCCCGGCTCGAGCACGATGCCGTGCCCGCCATGCAGGAACATCGCCGCCTCGAAGCTGGCGCGGGTGCGGAGGCTCGGGTCCATGAAGACGAGCGCCATGATCTTCTTCTCGAGCCCGCCCGAGATCTCGCCGCGCTTGATGCGCTGGGCGAGGTCGAGCAGCGCGAGGCAGCGCTCCTGGCCCCAGGACTCCATCGAGAGGAAATCGGTCTTCACGTGGGCTCCGCCGGGTGGTCGTGGGTTCCCGCCAGTACCGCGTCGAGGATGGCGCAGAAGCCATCGGGGTCGTCGAGCTGCAGCCAGTGGCTCACCTCGGGCATCGCGAACGCCGCCAGCTCGGGGTGCTGCGCCCGCAGGCTGTAGGGCGAGGTGTTCTCCTCGTCGGTGATCAGCGTCACCGGGCCCCCGTAGCGCGCGAGGAGCGCCGACGGGTCGGCGGTGAAGAGCGCGCGGTAGCCCGCCGCCACCACCGGACGGGGCGTGCCGGCCAGGCTCGAGATCACGGCCGCCTTGGTGGCGAGCCGCGCCCGCCCCAGGTTGGCCACGTACGCGTCACGCACCATCTCGGCGCCGCCCTCGCCCTCCACCGACGCCGCGAACTCGTCGAGCGATGCCGGCGCCACGTCGAGGAAGCTGCCGCCCGGGTCCAGCAGCACCTGCTTCAGCACCCGCCCGGGCGCCAGCGCCGCCGCCGCCATCGCCACCGTCGCGCCGAAGCTGTGGCCCACCAGCACGAAGCGGTCGAGGCCCAGCGCGTCGGCCACCGCGAGCACGTCGCGCGCGAAGTCGTCGAGCGTCCAGTGGGCCTGCGGCGTGGCCTCGGTCGCGCCGTGGCCGCGCTGGTCGTAGGCCACCGCACGGTGCCGGCGCCGCACGTGGTGCAGCACCTGCTTCCAGAAGCCGATGCGCCCCGCGAGGGAGTGCACGAAGAGCACGGCGGGCGCGCCCTCGCCGCCGTCGTCCACCTCGAGCAGGACGTCCTGCCCGGCCACCTGCATCACGCCAGCGCCTCGCGCAGGCCCGCGAGGAGCAGCTGCGCCTCGTCCTGCGAGAAGGAGAGCGGCGGGAGGAGGCGGAGGATCGCCGGGTCGCCTGCGGTGCCGGTGAGTATGCGCCGCGCGAACAGCTGCTTCTGCACCTCGGTCGCCGGCTTCGGCAGCCGGAGCCCGAGCAGCAGCCCATGCCCCTGCACCTCGAGCCCCATCGCGAGCGCGTGGTAACGGAGGTACGCGCCGACGGCGGCTGCGTTCTCCACCAGGCCCTCCTGCTCGATCACGTCGAGCGTCGCGAGGCCCGCGGCGCACGCGAGCGGCCCGCCGCCGAACGTGCTGCCCAGGTCGCCGGTCGCGACGCCCTCGGCGAGGAAGTCGCTCACCACCACGGCCGCCATCGGGAAGCCCGACGCGATGCCCTTCGCCATCGTGATGGCGTCCGGCGTCACGCCGTAGAGCTCCGCCGCCGTGAAGGTGCC
>DASUOW010000303.1:0-5672 GCA_036276435.1 Gemmatimonadales bacterium | reverse complement strand
GCGCGCGTTCCGGCCGTCCACGATGGCGGTGGCCGCGCACGCGAAGGACGTCGTCCCGCTCGAGGGCGGTCACCGCGCGACGCCGTGCGTGGCCTGCCACGCCGACCTCGAGCGGCGCGGCCCGCCCGGCAGCTTCCTGCTGCTCGCGCGGCAGCCCGCGCGGGGACCGCTCACGCTGGCCGTGCCGAAGCGCGCATGCCTCGACTGCCACGCCAAGGCGAGCCCGCACGGCGACCAGTTTGCCCACCGCAAGGATGGCGGGGCCTGCGAGGGCTGCCATTCGGCGGCCGCATTCGCCCCCGCCGACCGCTTCGACCACGAGAAGGACGCCGGCTTCGGCCTCGCCGGCGCGCATGCCAGGGTGGCGTGCGCCAGGTGCCACGGACCCGCTGCCGGCGACGCGAAGCGGGTGCTCTATCGCCCGCTCTCGTCGAAGTGCGAGAGCTGTCACGACGATGCGACCGTGCGACGCACGGCCCGAGGGGGACGCTGATGCCCGCCTTCCGACGACTTCTGCCGCTCCTGCCGCTCCTGCTGCTCGTCGCTTCGTGGCCCCTCGCGGCCGCGGCGCAGCAGGACACCGCGCAGACGACGCAGAATCCGCACGGCACGCTCGCCACGCCGTGCGCCGCGTGCCACACGGCCGACGGCTGGCAGGTGACCCGGGTGCCGAAGGGCTTCCGGCACGCGCCGGGCGTCTTCCCGCTGGGCGGCGCGCACGTCACCACCACCTGCCGCGCCTGCCACCGCGCCCTCGACTTCAGCGGCACGCCGCTCGCCTGCGCCTCGTGCCACCGCGACGTGCACCAGGGCGAGCTGGGGGCCGACTGCAGCCGCTGCCACACCGACCGCGGCTTCGTGGACCGCTCGATGATGACGCGCCAGCACCAGACCACGCGCTTCACGCTCACGGGCTCGCACGTGGCGGTGGACTGCGAGCAGTGCCACCAGTTCGCCGCGCAGGGCCAGATGCAGTTCGTCAACACGCCCACGCAGTGCGAGCAGTGCCACGAGAACAGGTTCCTCGCCACGCGAAGCCCTGACCACCAGGCCGGTGGCTTCCCGCGGGAGTGCACCCAGTGCCACGCCACGTCCCTGTGGACGCCCGCCCGGTTCAATCACGAGGCGAGCCGCTTCCCGCTCGCGGGGGCCCACCGCGCCGTGCAATGCAACCAGTGCCACGCCGACAGCCGGTTCTCGGGCACGCCGACGACCTGCGCTGGCTGTCACCTGAACGACTTCCAGGGCGCCACCGAACCCAACCACGTGGCGGCGGCGTTCCCGCAGACGTGCCAGCAGTGCCACTCCACCGTGTCGTGGGACGGCGCCACGTTCGACCACGCCCTGAGCGGCTTCGCCCTCACGGGCGCGCACCGGGCCACGGCGTGCAACCTGTGCCACGCCAACAACCGCTACACCGGCACGCCGACCGACTGCTATTCGTGCCACACGGCCGACTACCAGCGGCCGACGAACCCCAGTCACGTCGCCGCCGGCTTCCCGACGACGTGCGCCTCGTGCCACACCACCACGGTGTGGACCGGTGCCACGTTCAACCACTCGGCGACCAGCTTCCCGCTCACGGGCGCGCACGTCGGCCGGCCGTGCGCCGACTGCCACCAGAACAGCGTCTTCGCCGGCACCCCGACGACGTGCTACGGCTGCCACCAGGGCGGCTATACGTCCAGCGTCGACCCGGCCCACGTCGCGGCCGCGCTGCCGACCGACTGCCGGCAGTGCCACACCACTACCGTGTGGGACGGTGCGCGGTACGCGGCGCACGACGCGGCCTACTTCCCCATCTACTCCGGCGCGCACGCGGGCCGGTGGTCGGGCCGGTGCTCGACCTGCCACACCAATCCGGCGAGCTACCCGACGTTCACCTGCCTGACGTGCCACCAGAAGCCCGAGATGGACTCCAAGCACGCGGGCCGCACCGGCTACAGCTACGACAGCAACGCCTGCTACCGCTGCCATCCGCGGGGGGACCACTGATGGGCCGCCACCTCGTCCTCCTCGCCGTGGCGGCGGCCGTGGCCGCGTCGCCCGGCGTCGCGCAGGACACGATCGTCGTTCGATCGACCTCCATCACCTACCTCACCTCCGTGACGGCCTACGTCGCGGCGGGGCGCGACGACGGTCTCGCACCGGGCGCCACGCTGGAGGTGCGCCGCGCCGGCAGCGCGATCGGGCTGCTCACCGTCACCGACGTGTCGTCCCACCGGGCGGCGTGCGCCATCACCCGGGCCGACCAGCCGCTCGCCGTCGGCGACTCGGCGACCTACCGGCCGGTCGCGATGCCACCGACGCAACTCGCGGCCGCCGACGTCGCCCCACCACGGTCGAGCGGCCGGAAGGGCCCGCCGCCGATCCGGGGCCGCGTGGGCGTGCGCTACCTCTACAGCCGCGGCTCCAACGACTCCCGTACGCTGTCGCAGCCCGCGCTCGACCTGCGCCTCGACGGCGCCAACATCGCCCGGACCGGCATCGGCCTGTCGGTGGACGTCCGGGCGCGGTGGAGCAATTCGGGCGGGGCAGGGGTGGTCTCGACGACCGACGGCCTCGCGCGGGTCTATCAGGCGTCCCTGTTCTGGGAGCCGGTGGGCGGGCCCGTGCGCGCGGTGGTCGGGCGGCAGATGTCGCCCACGCTGGCCACGGTGGCCTTCCTCGACGGCGTGCTGCTCGAAGCGCACGGGCGGTCCTGGGCCGTCGGCGCCGTGGGCGGCACCGAACCCGATCCCGCGACGTTCGACCCGAGCGGCCTGGTGAAGGACTTCGGCGGCTATGTGACGTTCCGCAGCCCGGTCGGGGCGAGCGCGAAGCGCTGGACCGCCACGCTCGGCGCGATGGGGAGCTACACCGAGGGGCACAGCAACCGGGAGTTCGCCTACCTGCAGGGTGGCTACATGGACACCCGGTTCTCGGCGTTCTTCGCCCAGGAGGTGGACTACTACGCCCCGTGGAAGGTGGCGGCCGGCGAGGCCAGTTCGGTGTCGTTCACCAGCACGTTCGCGAACGTCCGCTGGCGCATCGCCAGCCCCGTGACCATCGCCGCGGGCTACGACAACCGGCGCAACGTGCGCCTCTTCCGCGACGCCGTGAACCCCGAGACGCAGTTCGACGACGCCTTCCGGCAGGGGTTCTGGGGCAGTGTCTACCTCAACCCGGGCCGCCACCTCCAGTTCGGGGTCGAGGCGCGCAGCGGCCGTGGCGGGAGCGTGGGGGAGGCGGCCGCGTACACGCTGACGTCCGGGGTTTATGGACTTGGTCGTCTCGGAATGGCGGTCCGGGCCCGTGCGACGCGCTACGACAATCCATCGGCCGATGGCTGGCTGGGCTCGATGGCGGTGTCGATGGCGCCGGGCTCGCGGGTTTCCCTGGAGTTGAACGGGGGCATCCGGACCGAGAGCAACCCCCTGAACGACCCCGTGGATCAATCGCTCTACTGGGTGGGCGGCTACGCCGACGTCGCGCTCCTGCGTACGCTGTACCTCATGATCTCGGCGACGCACGAGACCGGTTCGCTCGACGGCGTGGATCAGGGATATGTCGGCGTGAGTTACAGATTCTAGTAACTGCGTTCCACAAGACTCATTACAGCAAGCGATTGTGTTGTCCACTTCATGTGGAATATCAAGAAGACTTGCGTTTTGCGGCCGCCAACTTTACCTTGCAAAGTAATCTTCCGCTGCGGCGGCCATCCATGAGGGGGAGTGTGGCGATTTTGGAGTCCGATGGGTCCGAAATACCGGCGCTGCACACCCGGGCCATGGACAATCTCTCGTTCATCCGCGACACGATGGAGCGCGCCTCCTCCTTCACCGCCGTACCCGGCTGGGGCGGTGTGCTGATGGGCGTGACCGCGCTGGCGGCCGCGGCCGTGGCACGGCGCGCCGCCAACCCCGACGAGTGGCTGATGTCCTGGATCGCGGCGGCAGTGATCGGCACCGCCGTCGGCGCCATTGCGCTGATCCGGAAGGCCCGCCGCTCCGAGGGCTACGTGCTGACCCGGCCGGCGCGCCGGTTCCTGCTGGGCTACCTGCCTCCCGTGTTCGTCGCCGCCCTGCTCACGGTCGCCCTGTCCACCGGCGGCATGGCGGGCCTGCTGCCGGCCGTCTGGCTCCTGCTGTACGGCACGGGGCTCGTCACCGGCGGCGTCTTCTCGGTACGGGTGGTGCCCCTCATGGGCGCCTGCTTCATGGTGCTGGGGGCCCTCGCACTGTTCTCGCCGGAGGAATGGGGCAACGTGTGGATGGCGCTCGGATTCGGGGGCCTGCATGTCGTGTTCGGGCTGATCATCGCCTGGAGGCATGGTGGCTAGGGGCGCGGCCGCTCGTCGTCCGGACGAGGACGGCGAGGCGTCGAAGCGGCCGGGCCTCGAAGGCTCGACGGGCGGCCGCGCCGCCAGCGGCGCGCTCGAACTCGACCGGCTCATCCACGAGCGGATGCGGCTGGCCATCGTGAGCATCCTGGCCGTCCGGGACAGCCTCAGCTTCAACGAGCTCAAGCAGCTTCTCGGCACCACGGACGGCAACCTCAGCGTGCACGCGCGCAAGCTCGAGGATGCGGGGTATGTGCAGTGCGAAAAGACGTTCGAGGGGCGCACCCCCCGGACCGACTACACGCTGACGGAGGCCGGGCGACAGGCGCTCGAGCGGTATCTGGCCCACATGGAAGACCTGATCCGGGCCACGCGCGAGCGGTGACCAGCGGGGCGCCCGCGCGGCGCCCTTTTTCACGGAGGGGAGCTTTGTGATGCAAAGCACTCGGCGGCTGACGGCCGCAGCGGACGGCGAGGGACTGCACGTCGCCGTCGTCATGGACGGCAACGGGCGCTGGGCCGAGGCGCGCGGGCGGGCGCGCTCCGCCGGACACGAGGCGGGCGTCGATGCCGCGCTCCGCGTCATCGAGGCGGCGCCCGGGTGCGGCATCGACGTGCTCTCGCTCTACGCCTTCTCGAGCGACAACTGGCAGCGGCCCGCGGCGGAAGTGAACACCCTGATGGGGCTCGCCGCGCGCTTCCTGCGGGAACAGGCAGCCCGCGCGGCCGACAGCGGCGTCCGCCTCGAGGTCATCGGACGCCGCGACCGGCTGCCGGCCGGGGTGCGGCACGCCATCGCGTTCGCCGAGCGCGCCACGAAGGGCGGGCGGCGACTGCACCTGCGCGTGGCCCTCGACTACTCGGCGCGCGACGCCATCCTGCGCGCGGCGCGGCGGCTGCCGGACCGCGTCGTGACGCACGAGTCGTTCGGTGCCCTGCTGGCTTCGGTGGATCGGGGATCGCCGGTGGCGCCCGTGGACCTCTTCATCCGCACCGGCGGCGAGCGGCGGCTGAGCGATTTCCTGCTCTGGGAGTCGGCCTACGCCGAGCTGTACTTCGTGGACATGCCCTGGCCCGAGTTCGGGGCCGTGGACCTCGCCGACGCGGTGGCGTGGTTCCGGGGCCGCACCCGGCGGTTCGGCGGACTGGTGCCGCGCCACGCCCATCCCGCCTGAGATCGGAGTCATCGCGATGCACGTCCACACCTTGGGGGCCCCATGAGCGAATCCCGCAGGCAGGTGATCACGTTGCTCGTCGGCGCCATCGCCCTGGGGAGCGGCTGGTATCTCGCCGCGCAGCACCTGCCTGGTCAGGTGAACTTCGTGGTGCAGTGCCTACTGTTCGGGTTCAC
>DASUOW010000302.1:0-4018 GCA_036276435.1 Gemmatimonadales bacterium | reverse complement strand
CGCGGCAGGCGGCCCACCACCTGCGCCGGCCGGCGCACGTCGCGCGGCGTGAGCGTCACGGCCGCCTCGGCGGTCCGCACGCCCAGGCTCGCCGTCACGGTGTAGCTGCCCTGCTCGTAGCCCACGAACGCGCCGTCCTCGCCGATGGCGCCCTGTCCGGGCGAGAAGCTCCACGTCGGGGTGAGGCCCTCGATGGGCCGGCCCGCCTTGTCCTTCGCCACGAGCCTGAAGCGGATCACGTCGCCGGTGCGGCCGGTGGAGCTGCCGGGCGTCACCTCGAGCGAGCCGATCGCGTTCGCCACCACGGTGACCTTCCGGCTCCAGTTCGCGCTCCCCGCGCTCGCCGTCAGCGTCGCCGTCCCGGGTGCCACCGCGGTGAGCATGCCGTCGGGCGCCACCTTCACCACGCCGCTCGCCGAGCTCGTCCACTTCGGCTGGTCGGCCCGCTTGTCGTTGATCGCGGAGTACACGCTCGGCACGAGCCGCAGCCGCTGTCCCGCCACCAGCTTCGTGACCTGCGGCGTCACCTCGATCCGCGCCGCCGACCCCGGCAGCATCTTGATCGGCAGCTGCTCGATGTACGGCTTCGTGCCCGGCACCAGCGCGATCACCGCGACGCCCAGCGTGCCCGTCGAGCCGGCCGTCACGAGGCCCATCGAGTCCACCGCGCCCTCGAATCGCCCGCCCGCCATGCGGAAGCGGACCTTGGCGTCGGGCACCGGGTTGCCGTCGGCCCCGAGCGCGACGGCCGTCAGCCGGATCGAGTCGCCCGCCGTCAGGACGGGGTTCGCCGGAGTGATGACGATCTTCTTGACGGGGGAGGGTGCAGCGGCCGCGGGTGGCTGCTGGGCCTGCGGCTGCTGGAACGCCGCGAGGAGCGCGAGACTGGCGAGGAGCATGGGCTGTCCGGGTGATGGGGTCGGTCGTCGGGGGCAGGATAAGGTACATGCGGCAGTACGGACGGAACCACCAGGGGGTTCCGACGACCTCTGGTTGACAGCATCCGCGCCCGACGGCAACCTCCTCCCCGTGGTGAGCCCCGCTGCCCGGCGCTGGTGAACCGCCTCGTGGCCGCCGACGAGCCGTTCCAGATGATGGAATATCCCAACCGCGATCGCGGGATCTTCGGCGGAAACACCCGGCGCAACCTGTTCGAGACGATGACGCGCTTCCTGCGACAGAACCTGATGGAGCCGCCGCCCCAGGCGCTCGTGCCGTGACGGGAGGCGTGCCGATGCGCTTCGAGGAGATCGTCGAGCTCCTGAGCTGGGCCGGCAACCAGGACCGACCCGTGCGCGTGGTCACCCTCGAGCGCGGGGAGATCATCGGCGTGCCGACCACCGTCGACACGCACGTCACCGCCCACGAGGCGTGGCTCCGGCCGCTCGACGGTGAGACCGAGATCGCGGTCTCGCTCGGGGAGATCCGGGCGGTGGAGCTGCTCTAGGCTGATATCCGACGTAGCGCCCTGAAACATTTGAAACGTCGGCGCCGTAGTCCTCCTCATTCAGTCCC
This sequence comes from Gemmatimonadales bacterium, assembly GCA_036276435.1. GTDB lineage: Bacteria > Gemmatimonadota > Gemmatimonadetes > Gemmatimonadales > GWC2-71-9 > JAGGAG01. Next base: position 2,503 of record DASUOW010000302.1, on the reverse strand, counting down.
GTGGCCAGGGAGCCCAGCATGAATTCGCCGTTCGTCGTCCCGGTCGTGATGTTCGTGATGATCGGCCTGACCATCATTCTCCGGGGGCCCCTTGGCCAGGCCATCGCCGACCGGGTGCGGGGCGGCTCCGGCGGGCACGATGCACACCTGCGGGAGGAGCTCGATGGCCTTCGGCTCGAGGTGGACGAGCTCCGCGGCCAGCTCGCGGAGGCCCACGAGCGGATCGATTTCACCGAGCGGTTGCTGGCCCGTCGGGACGAGCCGGCGCCGCTGCCCTCGCCTCGGGACTGACCCGCATGAACTCGAACGACCTGGCCCCGGTCATCGTCATGAGCGTCCTGTCGCTGAGCGTGGCCACGACGGTCATCCTGCGCGGTCCCATCGGCAAGGCGCTCGCCCGCTGGATCGACTCGTGGGGTGGGACGAACGCGGCGCTGCTCGCGGAGGCTCGAAGCGGCGACCCGCACCGGTTGGAGGAGATCGAACACCGGCTGGCCGAGCTCGAGGCGCGCGAAGCCCGCGTGGCGGAACTCGAGGAACGCCTCGACTTCGCCGAGCGCCTGCTGACCCGCGAGGCGGCGGCGCGGCAGTTGCCGGGCGCGGGAGGGTAGGATGGGTGCCTTCAAGCGTGCAGTGGGCCTGGACGGGATCGACGTCGGCATCCAGGTCGTGGTGACCGGCTTTCTGGCAGGCATCGCCGACCAGGCCGCGCAGGGGAATTCCGACGGCGTCATCATGCTGATCATGGCGGCCTCGACGATCCTGTTCGGCGTGCGGCGCCATCGGGCGCTCCAGCGTCAGGCGCTCTTTCCCGAGACGACCGGGGAGGTGGCTGCGCTCAGGGTCGAGGAGCTCGAGTCGCGCGTGGCCGAGCTCGAGGCGGGCCAGCAGCGCATCATGGAGCTCGAGGAGCGGCTGGACTTCGCGGAACGATTGCTGGCGCGGCAGCCGGACGCGGCGCGACTGTCGCCGCCGGGAGCGTGACGATGGGTGTCTTCAAGCGGCTGATGGGGCTCGACTTCGTCGATACGGCGCTGCACGTCATGACGACGCTCTTCGTGGCCTATCTCGGCACGGAGGTGTTCACCCCCGGTGGCGTGGACGACGGCATCGCGCTCGCCACCGTCTTCGGTGCGTCGGCGGCGCTCTACGGGTGGCGCCGGCACCAGGCGATGCGGAACCGCCCGCCGGAAACGACCGCCGAGGTCGCGGCCTACGCGGCCGGGGAACTCGAATCGCGCATCGCGGAGCTCGAGCAGGGCCAGCAGCGCATGCAGGAGCTGGAGGAGCGGCTCGATTTCGCCGAGCGGATGCTGATGCAGCAGCGCGACGCGAGGCAGTTCTCCTCGAAGGAGGAGCCATGATGCAGGTCGTCGTCACGCAGATCCCCGCGCCCGCGCCGCCGGCGCCACCCGACATGGTGGTGGTGGGCAACAGCGGACCGCCGCCCGAGTTGTTCGTGCTGTTCGCCCTGGTGATCGGGGCCGTGCTGCTGTGGCCGCTGATCCGTGCCTGGGCGCGCCGGATCGAGGGACGCACCGATCAGGCGCTGCAGCGGCAGGTGGACGAGCTCGAACAGCGCGTGTCGGAGCTCTCGCAGCGCGAGTACCGGATGGCGGAGCTGGAGGAGCGGCTGGATTTCGCGGAGCGGTTGCTCGCGCAGCGGGCCGAGCCGGCGGCGCTGCCGCGCAAGGCGGAGGAGTGACGATGCTGCTGCAGCAGGTGCCGACGGTGCCGCCGCTGCCGCCCATGCCGCCGATGCCGCCCATGCCGTCGCCCGAGATCATCTTCACCCAGGGGCCCGGCATGCCGCCGCCGTGGATGGTGCTGCCCGCGCCGGTGATCGCGCTGAGCGTGCTGGCGATGTGCGCCGCAGCGGCCGTGATCCTGTATCCGCTCTTCCGCGCCATCGGGCGCCGGATCGAGGGGCGGGTGAGCGATCCGGCGCTGCAGCACGAGGTCGAGGAACTGCGCGAGAGGGTGCGGGATCTGGAGGCCGCGCAGCCACGGTATGCCGAGCTCGAGGAGCGGCTCGACTTCGCCGAGCGCCTGCTGGCGCAGCGGCGCGAGGTCGACCAGCTCCCGCGCAACTGACGGGGGGCACACGGTGCACGCACAGAAGCCGGACCAGTCGCGCAATCGGACCTTCATCACCATCGCGGTCATCGCCGCGATCACCACGCTCGGCGTGGCCATCGGCGAGGACTTCATCATCCCGCTGCTGGTCGTCGGCGGCGCACTCGCGGCCTACGTGGCCAAGACGGAGCTGGGCCGCGCGCTCGCGCACCGCATCCGACACGGCCCGGAGCTGCTCGAGACCCCCGAGGTCTACGGCGAGCTCGACGACCTGCGGAACCGCGTTCTCGAGCTGGAGGAGCGCCTCGACTTCGCCGAGCGGCTGCTGGCGCAGCCCAAGGATGCCGATCGGGCCCTCGGCCGGATGGAGGGCTGAGCGATGAGCGAGGCGGGCGAGTTCGCCATGTGGCTGGCGGCCGGGGGTACC
>DASUOW010000301.1:0-2526 GCA_036276435.1 Gemmatimonadales bacterium | reverse complement strand
GCGGCGAGTCGCGCCACGCGCGCGACGTCCACCGGCACGCCGTAGAGGTGCGCCACCACCACGGCCGCCGACCGGTGGGCGAGCGCTCGCTCGAGCGAAGGCCAGTCCGGACCGAGCGTTGCCGGATCGAGGTCGTAGAGGACGACCCGCACGTCCGCACCGACGGCGGCCGTCGCCAGGTCGAAGCAGCCGTAGGCGGGCAGTGCCACCAGCGGCACCCGTCCCGCATCCTCCGCCTCGCGACGCACGGCCCGCAACGCCAGCATGAGCGCGCTCGTGCCGCTGTCCACGAGCAGCAGGTCCCGCGGACCGTACTCTGCGCGCACGAGCTCGAGCACGCGCGTGCGCGCCCGCGCACCGCCCACCGCCGATGCGGCGAAGGCGGCGGCGACGGAGCCGACCGTGACAGGGCTGTGGACGGGAAGCTGCTTGCGGGGCACCGCGCTCAGGGGATGCCGGCGACGATCGGGGGCCCGAGCAGGTTGGCGACCGGCACGGGCAGCTTGCGCCACAGCTTCGGCCCCCAGCTGTACGCGCCGTCGTCGGGCGACGGCGTGCTCGCGGCACCGGCGCCGTGCTGGTACCACCACAGCTGCTCGTCGCGCGAGCCCCACTGCTTCTTGAACTTGTGCGTGCCCGCGCCGGGCGAGCAGCGTCCGAAGTTGAAGAGCTCGAGCTTCTCCTGCACGGCGCGCTCCATGAAGGCCCAGTAGAGCCCCATGTTCGGCGACAGCCGGTTGTAGGCGTAGAGCGACGAGGCCCACGTCATCTCGAACTCGCGCTCCCAGCGGAAGCCGCAGCCGCCCGCGACCGGAATGTCGCCGAGCCACGCGCAGCCCACCCAGAAGTCCTCGCCGAACGCGTCCGCGAGCGCCGTGAAGAGCTTGAGCGGCTGCACCGGCGTGCCGAGGTCGCGCATGTGCTGGGCGAAGACGCGGTAGAAGGGCTCCACCTGGTCGCGGCCGAACTTGACCACGATGCCTTCCTTCGCCGGGCGGCGCACCTGGCTGCGGAGCTTGGCCTCGAAGCTCTTCATCAGCTGCTCGGTGGTGCCGGGCAGCTCGAGCACGACGGTGATCTTGCGGTGCGACACCGGCAGGTCGAGCGGCAGCTCGGTGCGGCTCCGCAGCTCGAGCAGCTTCACCTTCTCACGATCGGCCAGCCGCACGGCCTCGTCCGCCAGGGCGCGCACCGCCTCCGGCGAACCCAGGGGGCCACCGTAGTTCACGAACGGCATGGAGACGAGGTAGCGGCCGAAGACGGGGCTGGTGACGAGCACGAGCGGCAGGACGCCGGTGAGCTCGCCCGCGGCGTCGCGCGCCACGAGATATGGCGTCCGGTGGCCGAAGACCTTCGCGACGACGTCGCGCCACGCATGGAGATGGAAGCTGGTCCAGTGCGGCTGGCGCCGCACGAACGCATCCCACTCCGCCGCCGATCCCGAGAAGAGTGCCACGTGCGCGGCCGCCACGGCGGTCGCGGTCACGCGGCCGCGGCGAGCAGTGCGTCGAAGTCGAGGGCGCGCTGCACCGAGGTGAAGCTGAACTCGTCCAGCAGGCGGTCGATGCGGCCGAGCATCCGGTCGAGCCCGCGGTAGTGCCGGGTCCGCTGGATGAGGCCCACTTCGAGGCGCGGCTGGCCCGGATCGACTTCCCAAGGGTGCACGTAGAACATCGCCGACACGCCGCGCTCGCTGTACTCGCGGAAGGCGCGCCGGGTGAGCGCGAAGGGCAGCTGGCGCAGGTACGCCCCGCCCGCCGCAGGAATGCGCATGCCGCCGATGGTGGTCGTGGCCGGCGGCAGCTCGACCAGGAGCCCCGATGGGCGGCGGATGGCGTACGGATCGGTGGGCACGCCCGGATAGCCGTAGCGCGGTCGATGGATCGGGAAGAGGCTCGAGTCGTAGGAGAAGCCCTCTTCCAGCAGCACGTCGAACGCCCACTCGGTGCCGGGAATGATCGAGAAGGCCGGCGCGCGGAAGCCGTATACGGCGCGGCCGGTGATCTGCTCGAGCGCTTCCTTGGAGACCTTGAGGTCCTTCCGGAATTCCTGAGGGGTGAGCGTGAACACCTGGCGATGCCAGTGGCTGTGCGACGCCACCTCGTGCCCAGCGTCCGAGATGCGGCGCACCAGCCGCGGGCACTGCTCGGCGACCCACCCCACCACGAAGAACGTGCCATGGGCGCCGTGCCGGTCGAGCGCGTCGAGCAGGATCCCCGTGGTTTCCTCGACGCGGCTCGGCAGGCTGCCCCAGCGCGAGCGCGGGGCGGCCGGAGCCAGGGCGAGTGCGTGGAAGTACTCCTCCACGTCCACCGAGAAGATGTGCGGGACGCCAGGATTCATGGTCAGCATGTGAAGACGCCCCTCAGAAAGCGCAAATAACCGGCCACCCGTTCTCGACCCGATAGCGTCATCGACTTTGACACTCGTCCAACTCGCCTTCTGCGTCACCTTGGCGCGAATCCGTGCAGCCTGACTCTCATGGCAACGCATAAAGCTTTTCGTGGCAAAGACTTATGAAACCAT
>DASUOW010000300.1:0-10242 GCA_036276435.1 Gemmatimonadales bacterium | reverse complement strand
CGAACTCCCGCCCGGGACCCATGTCGACGTGCGTCACGGCAGGATGGCGCCGATGCGCCAGCGGACGACGCCGCGTTCCGTCCCCACCCAGACGAAGTCGCGATCGGCGGCGATGTCGCGGATGCGGCCGGGATGCTCCTGGCCGAGCAGCGGAGACTGCGGCGCGCTGTTGAGCGTCGCGAACCCGATGCCCTGCTCCCCCGCCACGAAGAACCCGTCGCGATACGGCGCGAAGGCCACGAGCCGGCCAAGCAGCGCCGACAGTGGCGGCCCGAGGTTCCACACGTCCGCCTCCGGCTCGCGCCAGAGGAACTGGTTCTCGGTGAGCGCCACGAGCGTGTCGCCGAGGCGCGCGAGCGCCACGACGGGCTGGCGGAACGATGCCGACTGGCTGAGTCCCGGCGTGCGGCCGGCCACGACGCTTCGGGGCGGCACCAGCAGGACGCCGTCGGTGGAGCCGATCCAGAGCGTGTCGCCGATCTGCTCCATGGAGAGCACCGCGCCGTTGAACGACTCGGCCACCCGCACGGCACGCAGCGAGTCGTTCACGCGCCCGACGCCGCGCGCGGTGCCGGCGTAGAGCGCCCCGCGCCGGGACAGCAGCGAGTAGACCCGCGAGTCCGGCAGTCCGCGCCCGAGGTCCACCCGCTCCGTGCGATCCGACTCGCCCTCCACGCGCACGACGCCCTGGTCGGTGGCCAGCCACAGCGCACGCTCATGCGACACGATGCGGCGCACCTGCTGATAGCCCAGGCCGAACATCGCCGAGCCGCGGCGCACGTCGAACCGGCTCAGGTCGCTCGCGACGAAGGTGAGCGCGGGCTCCGCACGTTCCTGCCGATCGGTGGCCACCCACACGCCGCCGGGGACGGCGAAGAGCGCGCCGACGCGGTCCCCGACGAGGCCGTACGACAGGCGCTGCGGCATGGCGGACCCGGGCGGGAGATACATCAGGCCGTTCCCCGCCGTGCCGATGTACCAGCCGATGCCGTCCTTCGACGGCGACGCGGAGGTGTAGGCGCCGCCGCGGCCACGGCCATCGTTGAGGATGAGCGCTGCGTTGGCCTGCAGGGCGGGATTGGCGCGAAGCGCGTCGTCGATGCCCGGCACGGGCATCGGGCGCCTCGGCGGCGGCGAGGGCATCGCCGAGAAACCACCCGGTGGCACGCGATACCAGCCCGAGGACGATCCGATGAAGGGGCCGCCGCCCTGGTCGGTCTCGTCGAACACCAGCTCGCGTACCTGTCCGGGAATCACGCCGCGCTCCCACGTGCGCATGTCGGGCTGGTAGTGCAGCCACCCATCGGGCCGCACCATCCACAGCGACTGGTCGAGCGGGTCCGCTGCCGCGCGGAAGACGCGCTCGAGCGCGCCCGGGACCCCCGGCTCGAACGGCCCTTCCCAGCGCCGCTCGAGCGGCCGCCAGATCACGAGCATCGACCGGCTCGTGGCGTAGACGCGGTCGAAGGTGGCCGCGACGCTGGTGACCACGCTGAAGTCGCCGATGACCGCACGATCCTCCGGCGGCCAGTCGCGCGTGGCGCGCTGGGCCGCGGCGGTGGCGGGCAGCAGGAGCAGGAGCGCGGCGAGGAGGCGACGCACGCTACACCGTGCGCGGCGCAGGGAGCCGCGCCAGCACCGGCGCTTCCCACGCCGCCCCGACGCGTCCGCGCACGGCCCACTCGCGCCACAGGTCGGGCAGCGCGGCGATGACGTCGGTCGGCCGCATGCCGCGCGCGGTGACGCGGCGGGCGGCTAGGTCGGCGGCGCGCCCGAGGCTCTGCCCCGCCACGGCGGCGGCACGCTGCGCGTCGGCGTCGCGCGCGAGCACGGCACCGAGAATGCCGCTCAGCACGTCGCCGCTGCCGCCGGTGGCGAGGCCGGGGTTGCCGGCTCCGAGCGTGAGCACGGGCCGACCGTCCTGCGCCACCACCGTGGGCACGCCCTTCAGCAGCAGCGTGACCCCGGTGCGGCAGGCGGCTTCGTCGGCCGCGCCCCAGGGATCGGTCTCTCGCTGCGAGGAGAGTTCGGGGAAGAGCGTGCGGAACTCGCCGGCGTGCGGCGTGAGCACGACGGCACGGCCACGCGCGAGCATCGCGAGGTCGGCCACCCTGCCCTGCAGCGCCACGAGGGCGTCGGCGTCGAGCACGGCGCGCCGGGAGGCGGCGAGCAGATCGAGCACGAACGCCGCACGGTCGTCGGCGCGCCCGAGGCCGGGGCCCAGGACGACCACGTCGGCGCGGTGCAGCAGTTCGACGAGTGCCGCGGAGGGTGCGCCCGCGAGGGCATGCGCGAGCGTCTGCAGGTCGGGGTCGGCGGCGCGAATGGCGGCCACCGAGGCCTCGGGTGCCACCACGTGCACCAGGCCGGCGCCCGCCGCGAAGGCGGCGCGCCCCGCGAGGCGCGCCGCTCCCGTCATGCCGACGTCGCCGCCGATCACCACCACGCGGCCGCGATCACCCTTGTGGTCGGCGGCGTGGAGCGGCGGCAGCCAAGACGCGGCCTCCGCGTCGGCGACGAAGCGCGGCCAGCCCGGCTCCGCCGGCGGATGGCCGATGTCGACCACCACCACCTCGCCCACCTCGTCCCGCGCGAGCAGGTGGCCGCGGCGGAAGCCGCCGAAGGTCACCGTCAGGTCGGCGCGCGCCACGCCGTGCGCCACGCCCGTGTCGAGGTCCAGGCCGCTCGGGCCATCGACCGCGAGCACCGGCACCGGCAGGTCGTGCGCGCGATCGAGCAGCGCCGCGGCGGCGGCCCGCGGCGCTCCCTTCGCACCCGTGCCGAGGATGGCATCGACCACGACGCCGACGTTCGGCCACGGTCCGTCGGGCGCCACCTCGCGCACGCCCTCCGCGCGCGCGAGACCCGCGACGTGCCCGGTGAGCGGCGCCAGGTCACCCGCGAGGGGCGCCACCGTCACCGGCACGCCGAGGCGCGCGAGTGCCCGCGCCATCACCCAGCCGTCCCCGCCGTTGTGGCCCGTCCCGGCGAGCACGAGCACGCCCTGCCGCGCCGCCGCCGCGAACTCGCGCAGCAGCACGGCGGCCGCCGCGCGGCCGGCGCTTTCCATGAGCGTGTGGAGCGCAATGCCGGCGTGCTCGGCACGCCGGTCCCAGGCGCTGGATTGGGAGGGGGAGACTACGGGGATGGAGGGCATGTCACTTCTGACTCTGGCCGATGATCCTCCCCATCGAGATCTCGCCGTTGTCGATGCGCAGGTTGAAGCCGCATTCGGGATTGGTGCACGCCCACGCCTTGTATGTGATCGGGGCGCCGTCCCGGCCGTAGTCCGACAGCGGGATCAGGCGCCCCTGCGAGCACTTCATGCACACCGGCCACTCACGTCCGTCCGTCATCCCCGCCTCCCGCGTGCCTCCGCGTCACCTGCGCCGCACGCCCTCCCAGCCGTACTCTTCGTCGAACGCCGACTCGAACTCGTAGACGTCGCGGAAATCCTGCTCGGTGTCCTCGGGCTGCGTCACCAGCAGGCCCACGTCCACGAGCGTGAACACGATGCGGCCGAGGTCGTCGGTCCGCGTCACGCCCCAGTGCTGCAGCACCGGACGCGCAAGGAGGCCGAACCGTTCCCGCGCGAGATCGCGACAGGCCCAGGCGAGTTCGGCCCCCGTGACGTGCCGACGCACGGGCAGGCGCGTCTGCACGAACTCGATGGCGGCCAGCACGAAGAGATAGCTGCGCTCGTCGTACCGGCTGCCACGGGCCCGGATGCGGGCGAGGACGTCGTCCGCGAACTGCAGGTCGGTCATCGACGCATCCGGGCCGGCGACTACGCGCGCGCCAGCGCGCCCCGTCGGCTCTTCACCGACGGGTAGAGCGGGAAGGCGTCGGTCATCTCGCCGACCTCGGCCTTGATGCGGGCCAGCGCGCCCTCGTCGGCCCGCTGCTCGAGCGCCGTGGCGATGAGGTGCGCGATGCGGCGCATCTCGTCCGTGCCCATGCCGCGCGTGGTGAGGGCCGGCGTCCCGAGCCGGATGCCGCTCGTCACGAAGGGCGACTGCGGATCGTCGGGGATCGTGTTCTTGTTGACCGTGATCCCCGCCTTGTCGAGCGTCTTCTCCGCTTCCTTGCCCGTGAGGCCCTTGGGCCGCAGGTCCACCAGCATGAGGTGGGTGTCGGTGCCGCCAGACACGATCGCGAAGCCCTGCTCCACCATCGCCTCGGCGAGCACCTTCGCGTTCTCGACGACCTGCTGCTGGTACTCCTTGAACTCCGGCCTGAGCGCCTCGCCGAACGCGACCGCCTTGGCGGCGATCACGTGCTCGAGCGGGCCGCCCTGCGCGCCCGGGAACACCGACTTGTCGATGTCCTTCTGCAGCTCGGCGCCGCAGAGGATGATGCCGGCGCGCGGGCCGCGCAGCGTCTTGTGCGTCGTGGACGTGACGACGTGCGCCTTGCCGATGGGCGTCGGGTAGATGCCCGCCGCCACGAGGCCGGCGAAGTGCGCCATGTCGACGAGGAACTTCGCCCCCACCTCATCGGCGATGGACCGGAAGGCGTCGAAGTCGATGAAGCGCGAGTAGCCGCTGCCGCCGGCGATGATGAGGCCTGGGCGCTCGCGGAGAGCCATGTCGCGCACCACGTCGTAGTCGATGTAGCCGGTCGACGGGTTCACGCCGTAGTGCACCGGCTGCCAGATCTTGCCGCTGTGGTTCACCGACGCGCCGTGCGACAGGTGGCCGCCGTGCGGCAGCGCCATCGCCAGCAGCTTGCCGCCGATGGGCAGCACCGCCATGAAGGCCGCGAGGTTGGCGGAGGCCCCGGAGTGCGGCTGCACGTTGGCGTGCTCGGCGTTGAACAGCTGCTTGGCGCGATCGATGGCCAGCTGCTCCACCTGGTCCACGATCTCGCAGCCGCCGTAGTAGCGCTTGCCCGGGTAGCCCTCGGCGTACTTGTTGGTGAGCGGCGTGCCCATGGCGTCGATGACGGCACGGCTCGCGAAATTCTCGCTCGCGATGAGCTCGAGGCCGTGCTGCTGGCGGCGGAGTTCCTGGTCGATGAGGCGGGCGACGACCGGGTCGGCGTCCCGCAGGGGGGCGTTGTGGTTCAGCATCACTCGGACTCCTGTTCGATCTTCTGGATGCGCTGCGAGTGGCGGCCGCCGTCGAACGGCGTATCGAGCCAGGTCCGCAGAATGGACACGCCCTGCTCCTCGGAGACGAAACGCGCCGGGAGCACCAGCACGTTCGCGTCGTTGTGACCGCGCGCGAGCGCCGCGATCTCGGGCGACCAGGCCACCGCCGCCCGCACTCCCGCATGCCGGTTCGCGGCGTACGCCATGCCGAGCCCCGTGCCGCACAGCAGGATGCCCCGCCGTGCCTGCCCCACCTCCACGCGTCGTGCAACCTCGTGCGCGAAGTCGGGATAGTCGACCGAGTCGGTGGAATGGGTCCCGACGTCGTCCGGCGTGAAGCCGAGGGCGATCAGCTCGTTGACGAGCCGCGCCTTCAGGCCGACGCCCGCGTGATCGGATCCGATGGGGATGGTCTCGGCCATGCTCAATCCAATGTAGGACGGGCGTCGGGGCTGCGGGAGTGCCCGTCCGGACACCGACTGCGCCGCAGGCTCAGCGGACCATCCGCCGCAGCCCGGCGACGGCCCGGATCCGCTCTTCGGCGAGCCGGTCGGCGGCGAGGGCGGTCGGGATCTTTTCGCGTTGGGACAGGTCAGCTACCCGCAAGGTGGTGTCATAGATCCCTGCGGCGTGCTCGTGGGCCTGCGCCACCGTCCAGCCCTGCAGCTCCCCGTAGATGTTGATGACGCCGCCGCCATTGGCGACGTAATCGGGAGCATAGAAGAGTCCCTTCTGCTCCACCGCCTCCGCGTGCCGCGGCTCGGCCAGCTGGTTGTTGGCGCCACCGCACACGATCTCGGCCTTGATCCGGGGAATGGTCTGGTCGTTGAGGGTGGCCCCCAGCGCGCACGGCGCGTAGACATCCGCCGCCACGTCGTAGATCGCCTCGGGCGCCACCGCCTCGGCACCGTACTCGGCCACGAAGCGCTTCACCTTCTCCGCATCGATATCGGTGACCAGCAGGCGGGCGCCCTCCTTGTGGAGATGCTCGCCGAGGAACCACGCCACCTTGCCCGCTCCCTGCACCGCGACCCGCTTGCCGGCGAGGCTGTCGTTGCCCCAGCGCACCTTCGCCGCCGCCTTCATCGCCATGTACACGCCGTAGCCCGTCACCGGCGAGGGATCGCCCTGGCTGCCCGGCAGGCCCGCCACGTGCTCGGTCTCGAGCGCGATGAAGGCCATGTCGGCCGAGCCGGTGCCGACGTCGGCCGCGGTGATGTAGCGCCCGCCCAGGGTGGCGACGAACCGGCCGTGCGAGCGGAACATCGCTTCGCGATCACGGCGATTGGGGTCGCCGATGATCACCGACTTGCCGCCGCCCAGCCCGAGGCCCGCCACCGCCGACTTGTAGGTCATGCCACGCGCGAGCCGGAGGGCGTCCACCACAGCGTCCTCCGGCCGGGCGTAGTTCCACAGGCGCGTGCCGCCGAGCGCGGGTCCGAGCGTGGTGTCGTGCACGGCGATGATGCCGAAGTAGCCGCACGCCGGATCCTGCGAGAACAGCAGCTGCTCGTGGTTGAAGCTCTTGAACAGGTCGAGGGAGTCCATGGGGGTCACTTGGGCGAGTAGTCGTAGAAGCCGCGGCCGCTCTTCCGCCCGAGGTAGCCGGCGGCGACCATCTTCCGGAGCAGCGGACAGGCACGGTACTTGTCGTCGCCGAGTCCCTTGTGGAGCACCTCGAGGATGGCGAGGCACACGTCGAGGCCGATGAAGTCGGCCAGCGTGAGCGGCCCCATCGGGTGGGCCATGCCGAGCTTCATGACGGTGTCGATGGACTCGGGGGTGGCGACACCCTCCATCACGCAGAAGATCGCCTCGTTGATCATCGGCATGAGGACGCGGTTGGACACGAAGCCGGGGTAGTCGTTCACCTCCACCGGCGTCTTGCCGAGCGCGCGCGAGATCTCCATCACCTGGTGCGTGGTGGCGTCGCTCGTGGCGTGCCCGCGGATCACTTCGACGAGCTCCATCACCGGGACGGGGTTCATGAAGTGCATGCCGATCACCTTGTCGGGCCGCTTCGTGCGGGCACCGATCTCGGTGATGGAGATGGAGCTGGTGTTGGTGGCGAGGATCGCGTCGGGCCCGCAGGTGCGGTCGAGCGCCTCGAAGATGGCGAACTTCACCGCCGGGTTCTCGCTCACGGCCTCCACCACGAGGCCGGCGCCGACCGCCGCGTCGGTCGAGGGCTGCATCGCGATGCGCGCGAGCGTCTCGTCCACCGCCTCGGCGGCGATGGTGCCCTTCTTCGCCTGGCGCTCGAGGTTGGCGCGGATCGTCTTCTGCGCCTTCTCCAGCGCCGCGGGCGCCGCATCGATGAGCGCCACCGACCACCCGTGCAGCGCCAGGACGTGGGCGATGCCGTTGCCCATCGTGCCCGCGCCGACCACCGCCGCCTGCTTCATGCGAGACCGTCCTTTCGGGCCCGTCGCCCAAGGAAGTAGCAACCCGCCAGGAGCACCGCCGTTGCGACGACGCCGCCCTCCGGCCCGAACGCGCCACCGCTCACCCACGCGGGGCTGCCCGGGACGTAATCGATCCAGGGAATGCGGAACGGCAGCCCGCTCACCGGCGCGTCGAGTGCCGCGATCGTCGCGTTCCACCCGAGGTGCACGCCCCAGGCGGTCCACAGGCCGCCGGGCAGCAGGAAGGCGAGCGAGAGCAGCACGCCCGCGAGCGCGATGTTGCCGATGGCGAGCGGCGTCACGTCCGGGTTGAGCGCGTGGAAGACCCCGAAGGTCGCCGACAGCACCACGATGGCCAGGCCCATGCCGAACGTGCGGCCCAGCAGCACCTGCGGCAGGCCGCGGAACATCAGCTCCTCCGCCAGCGCCGCCGGCGCGAGCAGCGCCACCACGGCGAGCACGCTCTGCAGGTAGGCCGTCACGCCGCCTTCGTCGCGCAGCCAGTGCGCCCGCGCGAGGGGAATCGCGACCACCAGCGCCACCAGTGCGAGCACTGCCGCGAACCCCAGGCCGCCGCCGAAGGCGCGCGCGGCGCGAGGCCGGCGCCAGCCCAGCTCCTCCCACGACAGCTTGAGCGCGCGCCGCCCGATGAGCCACGTCATGAAGGCGAAGGCGGCGAGCTCCGCGAAGCCTTGGAACGCGAGCGACCCGGCGGCATCGGCCGCGAGCGCCGCCGGTCCCCACGCAAGCGAGCCCAGGTACAGCAACAGGCCGGTGAGCAGGAGCCCACCGGCCAGATGTGCGATCGTCCACCCGGCCGCGACGAGCGCCGGGCGCCAGGCGAAGCCGCTGCCCGGCTCGCTCAAAGCTTCGCGCGCAGGGCAGGCCCCGCGAGCAGCATCGCCGCCGCGGCGAGCCCGATCTTGAGCAGGTCGCCGGTGAGGAACGGCACGAAGCCGAGTCGGTACGCCGCGCCCGCATCGCCGCCGAGCGCCGCGAGCTGCGCGGTGCCGCCGACGTGGATCACCACCATGCCCACGGCGCACGCGAACAGCGCCCGCACGAGGCCCGGACGCGCACCGGCGATCGCCCCCGTCACCGCAGCCGCCACCGGGAAGGCGAGCAGGTAGCCGCCCGTCGGTCCCATCAGGCGCGCGATGCCGGAGCCGCCCGCCGCGAAGACCGGCAGCCCGACGAGACCCATCGCGAGATAGAGCGCGAGCGCCGCGGCGCCGCGCCGCGCCCCCAGCACCCCGCCCACCACCAGCACCGCCAGCGGCTGCAGCGTGAACGGGATCGGCGTGAGCGGCAGCGGAACCACCACCTGCGCGGCCACGCTCACCAGCAGGGCGGCCAGCGCGATGGCGACGACGTTGCGCGTCGACGACGAAGTCGGTGCGACGAGCGCCGCGGGTGTTGCCTGCTGATTACGGATGGGCATCAGAGCATCTCCACCGAGAGGGCGACGGCGTTGCCGCCGCCGAGACAGAGCGTCGCGAGGCCGGTGGACTTCTTCCGGTCGCGCAGCGCGTGCACCAGCGTGGTCAGCACCCGGGCGCCGCTCGCGCCGATGGGATGGCCCAGGGCCACCGCACCGCCGTTCACGTTGACCCGGTCCCAGTCCCAGCCGAGCGCGCGGCCGTCGGCGAGCGCCTGCACGGCGAACGCCTCGTTGGCCTCGATGAGGTCGTAGTCGTCGATGGACGCGCCCGTCTTCGCCATGAGGTTCTTCACGGCCTCGATGGGCGCGAAGAAGAGGTCGCGCGGGTCGCCGCCGCCCGTGGCGTAGCCGGTGATGCGCGCGAGCGGCGCGAGGCCGTGCGCCTTCGCGAAGGCGAGCGAGGCCACCACCACTGCGCTCGCGCCGTCGTTCAGGCCCGGAGCGTTGCCCGGCGTCACGGTGCCGCCGTCCTTGCGGAAGGCGGGCTTGAGCTTCGCGAGCGTCTCGGCGCTGGTGTCCTTGCGCGGCGATTCGTCGGCCGAGACGGTAACCGGCGACTTGCCGGCGGTCGTCACCGGCAGGATCTCGGCACTGAACCGGCCGGCTTCCTGCGCCGCGATCGCCTTCTGGTGGCTCGCGAGCGCGAACGCGTCCTGGTCGCCGCGCGTCACGCACGCCTTCTCGGCGGTGTACTCGGCGTACTCGCCCATGTGGTTGCCGCCGAAGGAGCACCAGAGCCCGTCGTGGATCATGCCGTCGATCAGCGTCTGGTTGCCCGCCTTCACGCCCGAGCGCAGGCCGAAGAGGTAGTGCGGCGCCGACGACATCGACTCCTGGCCGCCCGCCACGAGGCACGCGCGATCACCGGTGCGCACCGCCTGCGCGGCGAGCATCACGGCGCGCAGGCCGGAGCCGCACACCTCGTTGATCGTCACCGCGGACGTCGTGGCCGGGATGCCGCCCTTGATGAGCGCCTGGCGCGCGGGGGCCTGCCCCGTGCCGCCCTGCACCACCTGTCCCATGAAGACTTCTTCCACCAACTCGGGCGCGATCCCGGCGCGGCGAACCGCTTCCTGGATCACCATGCCGCCGAGCTGGGGAGCGCTGAAGGAGGAGAGTCCGCCGAGGAATCGTCCGATGGGCGTGCGGACGGCGGCGAGGAGGACGGGCGTGGTGTTGTCGGAGTCGGACACGTGGGGCCTCGATGGCATCGGTCTGGGCCGAAGATAGGCCGGTGCGGGGGGCCTTTCCACCCCGCGCCCGGCCGCGACATCAGATACTCGGCACCCGCGTATTACGGTGCG
>DASUOW010000299.1:0-8369 GCA_036276435.1 Gemmatimonadales bacterium | reverse complement strand
GCCACCTGGCGCGAAGCGTCCCAGCACGCCGTCGGCGGCCGTCACGGAATCGGGGTCGATGTCCACGCCCACCACCTCTCGCGCCCCGAGCCGCAGTGCCGCGAGCGCGCTCAGGCCGGAGCCGCACCCGATGTCGAGCAGCGAGCGGCCGTCGAGGCGTCCGCCGAGCAGGCGCTCGAGATCGGTCGTCGCCTGCCGGATGCGCGCATCGTCGATGAGCCCGGCGTAGGAACGCCAGTTCTCACCGAAGGCGAAGTGCGCGTCGAGCTGGGTCAGGTCGGTCATGCGCGCCCGATGGCCGCCGGGCATCCGGGCCGGACGGCCCATGGACGCGTAACGGCGTTGACAGGCAACAAGATAGCAGGGGAAGGGCCACCCGGCCGAGGGCCTCTCTGGCGTCAGGACCCGGGATCGAGTAGCTTTGTGAAAAGTTTCACAAAAAATCCCCGTCCAGCCTGCCTGTGAGCGGTCGGACGAGGAGAACTTGAGCGTACCCCAACCCAACGGAGCGCCCCGTGACGGCCACCGCGAACCCCACTTCCCCCGTCGCCGGCAAGGTGCCGTATCCGGCCGGCGAGATGTCCAAGCTGCTCGCCCCGAACGAGCGCGAGAACCCGGCCGTCAAGCTGCGCCGCCTGCTGCACGAGGCGCGCGACAAGGGCTCGTTCCTTCACTCGGCGGGCGCGTACGACGCCTATACCGCCGCGCTGATGACCAAGCTCGGCTTCAAGGCGCTGTACGGCAGCGGCTGGCAGCTCGCCGCGACGTGGAACATGTATCCCGACATCGGCGTGTACAACTCGCACCAGATGGCCGAACTCACCGCGATGCTCCGCAAGGGCATCGAGGGCGCGCGCCACGCGCACTGGTACGACACCGAGGGCAAGGAGCTCCTCGACATGCCGCCGATCTTCGTCGACATGGAAGCGGGCTTCGGCGGTCCCGGGCAGACGTTCACGCTCGCCTCGGAGCTGATCCGTGCGGGCGCCGGCGGCGTGCACCTCGAGAACCAGGACCCGAGCGACCGCACCTGCGGCCACATCGTGAACGTCGGCAAGGCGAAGCGCGACAAGGTGCTCGTGCCGCGCGCCGCGTGGCTGGCGAAGCTCAAGGCGATCCGCGCCGCGGCCGAGTCGCACGAGCACCCGCTGGTGATCATCGCGCGCACCGACTCGGTGGACGGCGCCATCCCCGGCCAGGCGCAGGGCGGCGTGAAGATGGCGATCGAGGATGCGTGGGAGGCGGCGGAGATCGGCTGCGACGTGATCTGGGCCGAGTTCAACACCACCGAGATCGAGCAGCCGCAGGAGTTCGCCGAGGGCGTGCGGAAGTACTATCCCAACCAGATGCTGGGCTTCAACCTCTCGCCCTCGCTCTACTGGGGCAAGGCGAAGAAGGCCAAGACGCTCATCACGAACCAGCAGCTCGCCGACCTGGGCTACACGCTCCAGTTCTCGACGCTCTTCAACTTCCGCACCGTCGGCCTGGCGCTCGACAAGGGCCTGCGCAAGTTCAAGGACTCCGGCCTCGAGGCGCTCGCCGACCTGCAGAACGAGGAAGACGAGCACCCGACCGGCGCGCCGATCACCAAGATGCACCAGAAGTTCGCCGGCATGAACCGCTGGCTGGTGATGGAATCGGTGCTGTCGGGGAAGTGACGGCTTCGGCCGTCATCCCGAGCGCAGCGAGGGATCTGGCGGCCTGACGAGAGAGGGTCCCCTTCGGGACCCTCTTCTCTTTTCATCAGACCTTGTAGAACTCCCGGTACCACCCCACGAATCGCCTCACGCCCTCCGCGATCGGCGTCGCCGGCTTGAACCCCACGTCCCGCGTCAGGTCGTCCACGTTCGCCCACGTCGCCGGCACGTCGCCGGGCTGGATGGGCAGCATGTTCTTGACGGCCACCTGCCCCAGCTCCCGCTCCAGCGTCGCGATGAGCTCCATCAGCTCCACCGGATCGTCGTTGCCGATGTTGTAGACGCGATACGGCGCCGAGCTGGTGCCGGGATCGGGCACGTCGCCCGTCCAGGACGCGTCGGGCGTGGCGACGTGGTCGGCCGTGCGGAGGATGCCCTCGACGATGTCGTCCACGTAGGTGAAGTCGCGCCGCATCTTCCCGTGGTTGAACACGTCGATGGGCCGGCCCTCGAGGATCGCCTTCGTGAACAGGAAGAGCGCCATGTCGGGCCGGCCCCACGGGCCGTACACGGTGAAGAACCGGAGCCCCGTCGTGGGCAGGCCGTAGAGATGGCTGTAGGTGTGCGCCATGAGCTCGTTCGCCTTCTTGCTGGCGGCGTACAGGCTCACCGGGTGGTCCACGTTGTGGTGCACCGAGAACGGCATGTTGGTGTTGCCGCCGTACACGCTGCTGGAGGAGGCGTAGACGAGGTGGCGCACGCGGTTGTGGCGGCACCCCTCGAGGATGTGCAGGAAGCCCACCAGGTTGCTCTGGACGTAGGAGCCCGGATTGGTGAGCGAGTAGCGCACCCCGGCCTGGGCCGCCAGGTGGATCACCACCTCGGGCTGCACCGACGCGAACACCCGCGCCATCGCCTCGGCATCGGCCACGTCGAGCTTCTCGAAGCAGTAGCCCGGCCGCCCCTCGAGCCGCGCGAGGCGCGCGTGCTTCAGGCGGACGTCGTAGTAGTCGTTGACGTTGTCGATGCCGTACACTTCGTCCCCGCGCGCCAGCAGGCGCTCGGCGACGTGATAGCCGATGAAGCCCGCGACACCGGTCAGCAGGACCCTCGTCATGCCCGTCCCTTGTCTGTGGTGGGTTATCCGGTCGCCCGCCGGGCCGGCGTGGCGGGCGGCACGATCGTCACGCCCTCCCGCGCCAGCCGTTCCGCCTGCCATCCCTCGAGCCTCACCGTGAGCTCCTCGTGCTCGTCCACGGTGCGGCGGCTCACCACCTCGCCCAGCCGGTACACCTCCGCCAGCCGCGCGCCGTCCTGGGTGGGCACGCGCAGCGTCACCATCGGCTTCTCGCGCCGGGCACGCTCGCGCAGCGCCGTCTTGAGCGCCACCATGCCGTCGGTGCGGACGGTGGTGCCCATGATCGCCCCCGGGTGCGTCGTCCGCATCCGCGCCGCGAACCCGACCGGGTCCACGAGCAGGTCGATCTTGTTGAACACCGGGACGATGGGCTGCTCGTCGAGCTCCAGCTCCTCGAGCACCTCGTCCACCACCTGCATCTGGTCCTCGAACTCGGGATCGCTCGCGTCCACCACGTGCAGCAGCAGGTCCGCCTCGCGGGCCTCCTCGAGGGTGGCGCGGAAGCTCGCCACCAGCTGGTGCGGCAGCTTGCGGATGAACCCGACGGTGTCGGTGAGCCGCGCCTTGTAGCCCTCGCCGATGTCCACGACGCGCGTGAGCGTGTCGAGCGTGGCGAAGAGGCGGTTCTCCACGAAGATGTCGTGCTCGCCCGACAGCGACCGGAGGATGCTCGACTTGCCGGCGTTGGTGTAGCCCACCAGCGCCACGTCCAGCATCGGCTCGCGGCCCGAGCGCACGGTGGCGCGGTGGCGCTCGACGCCCCGCAGCTTCTCGCGCAGCAGCTGGATCTTGCGCCGGATCATGCGGCGGTCGGTCTCGAGCTGCGTCTCGCCCGGGCCCCGCAGGCCGATGCCCCCGCGGATGCGCGAGAGGTGCGTCCACATGCGCATGAGGCGCGGCAGCAGGTATTCGAGCTGCGCCAGCTCCACCTGCAGCTTCGCCTCGTGGCTCCGAGCGCGGGTGGAGAAGATGTCGAGGATGACCTCGGCGCGGTCCATCACCCGCACCTGCAGCTCCCGCTCGAGGTTGGCGCCCTGCGTCGGCGAGAGCTCGTCGTCGAAGATGACGAGCGTGGCACCGAGGTTCTTCACCGCCTCGCGCACCTCCTCGACCTTGCCCTCGCCGATGTAGAACGCCGGTGTGGGCGACTGGACCTGCTGGGTGACGCGGCCCACGACGACCGCCCCGGCCGTATCCACCAGGCGGGCGAGTTCGGCGAGGTGCTCGTCGATGAGTGAGACGTCGCGGGAGCCCTTGCGGGGCGCGGCGATCAGCAGCGCGCGCTCGATGGGGTCGCGGATTTCGATCGGGGTGCGGATGGCTGGAACGTCCCTCGAAGCGTCAGGTGGAGGCCCCGGAGGGGCCAGGAGTCTCAGTGCTCAATATAGGGATACCCCGGGCATTCAGCCTGCCTCCCCCTCCCCGGCGCCCGCCTCCTCCCGGCCCCGGCCGGCCCGCTGCGCCCACCACGCCATCCGCTCGGCGATCCGCTTCTCGAACCCGAACCCGCCGGGCTCGTAGAACCGCTCGCCCGCCACCTCGTCCGGCAGGTACTCCTGCGGGATGAAGTGCGAGGGGTCGTCGTGGGCGTACCGATAGTCCCGTCCATAGCCCAGGTCCTTCATCAGCCGGGTGGGCGCGTTCCGCAGGTGCACCGGCACCGGCGCCGCCGGGCTCCGGCGGGCCGCGTCCATGGCGGCGTCCAGCGCGGCCTTCACGCTGTTCGACTTGGGGGCCGTGGCCAGGTAGATCGTCATCTCGGCCAGCGGGAGATGGGCCTCGGGGGCGCCGAGCATGTGCACCGCGTCGCGCGCGGCCACCGCCAGCCTGAGCGCCTCCGGGTCCGCGAGGCCGATGTCCTCGGCCGCCATCGCCATGGCGCGCCGGCAGAGCACCAGCGGATCCTCGCCCGCCTCGAGCATGCGCGCCATCCAGTAGAGCGCGCCCTGCGGGTCGCTCCCACGCAGGGACTTGTGGTACGCCGAGAGCATGTTGAAGTGCGACTCGCCGGCCCGGTCGTGCTGGGGCATGCGCCGCTGCATCGCATCGCGCAGCACGTCGAGCGTCACCTCGCCCCGCACGCCCACCTGCAGCGAGGCCGCCTCGAGCACGGTGAGCGCCCGCCGGGCGTCGCCGTCCGACTCCTCGGCGAGCCGGCGCAGCACGGCGTCGGCCACGACGAGCGCCATCGCGCCGATGCCGCGCTCCTCGTCCTCGAGCGCACGGCGCAGTACCACCACGATGTCGTCCGCGGAGAGCGGCTGCAGCACCACCACGCGCGCCCGCGAAAGGAGCGCGGCGTTGAGCTCGAAGCTCGGGTTCTCCGTGGTGGCGCCGATGAGGGTGACGGTCCCCTCCTCCACCGCGGGCAGCAGCGTGTCCTGCTGCGCCTTGTTGAGACGGTGGATCTCGTCCACGAAGAGCAGCGTGGCGGCGCCACCCGAGGCGAGACGTTCGCGGGCGTCGTCGAAGATCTCGCGCAGCCTGGGCACGCCCTCGCTCACCGCGCTGAACGGCACGAACGCGTGCCGGGTGGCCGTGGCGATCAGGTGCGCGAGCGTCGTCTTGCCGGTGCCGGGCGGCCCCCACAGGATCAGGGACCCCGTCTCGCCGCGCTCGATGGTGGTGCGGAAGGCCGTGCCCGGCGCCAGTAGCTGCGGCTGGCCCACGTACTCGTCGAGCGAGCGCGGGCGCATGCGGGCCGCGAGCGGCCGCGTGTCGCGCGCCGCCACGAACAGGCTCTCTTCCGCGTCCCGCTTCCTCGCCTGCCGCGCCATTGTCAGCTCGCTCCGGGCAGCATCCCCAGCAGCCCCTCGGTCACCAGGAATGCCGCCACCCCGCCGAAGAACGCCACGGCCGGCGGCCAGCCGCGCCGGCCCTGGAACACCGGGATCAGGTTGCTCGCGGCCACGTACAGCGTGACGCCCGTCGCGAGCGCCAGCCCGTGCCGCCCGAGCACCGAGCTCCCGCTCGTGGTCAGTACCCCGCCAAGCAGCGTGGCGATCGCCGGCACCAGCGAGAGCGTCACCGCGCGCGCGCCGGACTGGCCGGCGGCGAGCGCCAGGCTGGCGATGCTGAGGCCCTCCGGCAGCTTGTGGAAGAACACGGCGAGGAACAGCAGCACGCCGAGCTCGCTGGAGACGAGGAAGCCGCTGGAGATCGCCACGCCGTCGAAGAACGCGTGCAGCGACAGCCCGATCGCGGCCGAGATGCCGGCGGCGGTGGAGACCCGGTGCGTCTCCTCGCCGAAGTGGAAGTGCGGCGTCAGCACGTGCTGCGCGAGGTGCACGGCGAGGAATCCGGCCAGCAGCCACGGCGCGGCACCGCCGTCCACCCGGAACACCTCGGGCAGCATGCCGAGCGTGGCCACGGCGAGCATGAAGCCGGCGCCGAACGCGAGGGCCAGGTCGAGCGTGCGCACGCCCAGCTCGCTGCGGCGGACGACGACGAGCGCGCCCGCCACGTTGGCCAGCGCCGCCGCGCCCGCGTAGACGAGCGGGCTGATCACGCCTGCTCCCGCGCGAGGGCCAGCAGCTGCTCGCGGGTGTTGAGCGAGGGATCGACCAGCACGCGGTCGAGCAGCCGGCCAAGCACGGTGCCCAGGGCGGGACCGGCGGGCACGCCGGCCTCGAGCAGGTCGGTGCCGCTGACCGCGAGCTGCTCGCGCCGCAGTGCATCGCCCCGTGCACGGATGGTGGCCACCGTCGACGCCCACGGTGCCGGGGTGCCGGTGCGCCAGCGGTGGAGCATCATCGCATCGTCGGCCGCGCCGCCGGCCGCCGACAGCCAGCGACGTACGGCCACCTCATCGGCACCCACCGGTTCGGCGGGTGCCGCCACCGCCGCCTGCGCCCGCGCGATCTCCGCGCCCGACGCCTTGAGCCGCCGCAGCACCGCCACCGGCGCCGCGGTCAGCAGCACGGTGAGCAGCACCGCATCCCGCTCCTCGCGGGGCACCTCGAGCACCACGTCGCGCAGCTCCGGAAGCCAGATGCCTGCCGCCCGCGACGCGCGCCAGAAACGCACGAGCTCGGACACCGAGCGCGCGCTCGACAGCCCCTTGAACCACTCGTCGCGCACCCGCTCCGCCGAGAGGCCCTCGAGGCCCGGCGCGTTCTCGCGCGCCGCCGCCCAGGTGCGCTCCTCGATGCGGAACCCGAACCGCGCCGCGAACCGCAGCGCGCGCAGGATGCGCAGGTAGTCCTCGCGGAACCGCGCGGCCGGCTCGCCCACCGCGCGCACCACCCCGAGCGCGATGTCGGCGGCGCCGCCGAACGGGTCGCGCCACTCCCCGCGCAGCGGGTGGTAGGCGAGCGCATTGATGGTGAAGTCGCGGCGCGCGAGGTCGTCCTCGAGGGACACGCCGTACTGCACCACCGCGTGGCGGCCATCGGTCTCGACGTCGCGCCGGAACGTCGTCACCTCGTGCATCCGTCGCGCGCGATCGAGCACGCCCACCGTGCCGAACCGGACGCCGATCGGCACCGTCCGGCGGAAGAGCTGCTGCACCTGCTCGGGCGTCGCCGACGTGGCGAGGTCGAAGTCGAGCTGGGCCTCCTCGAGGATGGCGTCCCGGAGCGCGCCGCCCACGCACCACGCCTCGTGTCCCGCGTCCTCGAGCTTCTGCGCGATCTCGACGACCTCCGGGGGCACCTCGAGACGCCGCAGTGCGAGGGTCATCACCGGGCCGCGCGCAACTCGTCGAGCGTCACCGTCGCCGTGCCCACCTTGCCGACCACCACCCCCGCGGCGCGGTTCGCGAGGCGCATCGCCGCCGGAAGCGGGGCGCCGGCCGCGAGCGCCAGGGCGAGGAAGGTGATCGCCGTGTCGCCCGCGCCGGTGACGTCGTATACCTGGTGCGCCTCGGCGCGCACGTGCACCGCCGCGGCGCCCGGCGCGAAGAGCGACATGCCCGCGGCCCCGCGCGTCACCAGCAGCGCGGCGCCATCGAGCTCCGCGCTCAGCTGCGCCGCCACGTCCGCCAGCTCGGCGTCGGTGCGCGCCGTGCGGCGCGACGCCAGCTCGGCCTCGTGCAGGTTGGGCGTGACCACGGCGGCGCCCCGGTAGCGCGCGTAGTCCGTACCCTTCGGATCCACCACCACGGGCACGCCCGCCGAGCGCGCGGCCCCGATGATGCCCTGTGCAAGCGACGACGTCACCACACCCTTCGCGTAGTCCGAGATGATGCAGGCGCCCACGCCGCGCAGGTGTCCCTCGACCCAGCGCAGCAGCGCCGCCTCGCTGTCGGACGTGATCGCCGAGGTGCGCTCGCGATCCACGCGCACCACCTGCTGATTGTGCGCGACGACGCGGGTCTTGGTGGTGGTGGGCCGGCCCGGCTCCGTCACCAGCCCGCTGGCGTCGACGTTGCGCGCGACGAGCAGGGTGCGGAGGCGGACGCCTTCGGCATCGTCGCCCACCACGCCGCCGAGCATGGCGCAGGCGCCCACGGCGGCGGCGTTGGCCGCGTTGTTGGCCGCCCCGCCCGGTTCCGCCGTCTCGCGCTCCAGCTCCACCACTGGAACCGGCGCCTCGGGGGAGATGCGGCGCACCTGCCCCCAGAGGTTCTGGTCCAGCATGACGTCGCCCACCAC
>DASUOW010000298.1:0-8412 GCA_036276435.1 Gemmatimonadales bacterium | reverse complement strand
CGTCGCCCGTCAGTCCGGCGAACTCCGCCGTGAGCGTGTCGAGCGTGGCGCCCTCCATCTGCCGGAGCTTGATGGCGAGGACCTGCAGCAGGTGACGATAGCTGTACACGGCCGCGGTGCCGCGCCCTTCGGGCGGGCTCACGAGGTTCCGGGTGACGTAGTAGCGGATCGTGCGCTCGGTGGGCCGGGCGCGCGCCGCGGCGTTGAGGGGCACGACGTTGGACGCCTCGAGCACCGCGCCCGCCACGGCCGCGAGATCGCGCAGGCCCCACGGGGCGAGCGTGCGGTACTCGCGCAGGATGCTCAGCGCGTCGGTGTTCGGTGGCGACATGACGCCCGCCGTCATCGGCGCGGCGTGAAGGAGCGAACCACGAAAGCCTCCAGGGGAGAACGAGTCGGGATGCAGAGTATGCGGCCCGGTTCCGGGGGCGGCAAGAGGCGCGCGTGAACCGGCACCGTGTCGCGCTGTCGTGATTCGCGACGCCGGCCCGGTCGGTGCTAGCGTGCGACCATGTCCCGGGGTTATGCACTCGTCGAGCTGCTGCTCGTCCTCGCCCTCATGGCGTTGCTCGCCGTCCTTGGCTGGCCGCGACTCGCCGCCGTCGCCGACCGCCAGGCGGCCGCGCGCGCCGCCGATCGCGTGGCGCTCGCGCATCGGCGCGCCCGCATGCTGGCGCTGGCGCACGGACGTCCCGTGCTGCTGGTGCTTCGCCGCGACTCGCTGGTGGTCCGGTGGCGCGACACGACGGGCACGGCATGGCAGGCCGCCGGCCCGGGCGCCGACGGCGCCGCGCTCGAGCCCGACGCGGACTCGCTCGCCTACGCGCCCAACGGATTCGCGATCGGGGTGGCCAACGGGAGCTATCGGGTGCGGCGGGGTCGCGAAGCGGCCGAGGTGCTGGTGTCGCGCCTCGGCCGGGTGCGCGTGGTCAGGAGCGCTCCGTGACGATCCCGTACTTGCGGACCTTGTGGAGCAGCGTCGAGCGGGAGATGCCCAGCAGGATGGCGGCCTGGCGCTTGTTGCCGCCGGTGTGCCGCAGCACGTGCGCGATGTGACGGCGCTCGGCGTCGTCGAGGCTGTCGGGCGCGGCCGGCGTCGCGGGGTTGAGCGCCGCGCGCAGCGCGGCCCCGTCGAGCTCCGTGAGCCGCAGGTCGAGCACCAGCACGTCGATCCCCGGCTCCGTCAGCGCCACCGCCCCGCTCGTGCCGTTCTCGGCCGCGGCCACTCGCACGCCCGCCGCCCGCAGGACGGCGGCGAGGTTGGCGCGCCGGTCCGAGTGCCCCGAGACGACCAGCACCTGCATCGATTCCATGTCCGCTTCCCCTTCCGCTGTGGACCCTGCGCTGCACACGCCGTGGCTGCCAACGAGCCGCCCCCACGGCCCACTCGCCTGAGGGCGAGCCGCGTACCGCGAGACGTCGGTCTGGTGCAAAGTGTCACGTTACGTCGCTCATCGAGCGGCGTCGATCCTACCTAAGTACGCCCCGCGGGCCCATCCGTCACGCGTGTACGAGATCCGGGCAGGCAGCGACGTCACACGGGCCGTTAGATTCTCGCGAAGCCGTCCCGGTCCCGGAGACCCGATGCCCGACCTGCTCGAACTGCCCCGCCTCGACATCGACGCCACCGTCGACGACCCCCTGCTGGTGCTCGAGGTCAGCCGCCGCGACAGCCCCAAGGGCGCCTTCACCGTGCTCACCCTGGGCAACGCGACTGGACGTCTCTCGAGCGCCCCCTTCTGGTCCAGCCGGGAGGCGGAGGTGGCGGGCATCGCGAAGGGACACGTGGTGCACGTCGTGGGGAAGGTGACGTCCTATCGCGACGCGAAGCAGCTCGAGGTGAAGAGCATCCGCCCGCTCCTCGCCGACGCCGTCGACTGGACGACGCTGCTGCCGAGCGTGGGCGACGTGGAGCCCTACTGGAAGCGGCTCGACGAGCTGCGCACCGCCATCAGGGGCCCGCGCCTGCGCGCGGTGCTCGACCTCTTCTTCTGCGACGAGGAGTTCCGGCGGCGCTTCGAGCAGTGCCCGGCGGCCACGGCGGGCCATCACGCCGAGCTGGGCGGGCTGCTGCGGCACACCTGGGAAGTGGCGTACGTGGGCAAGAGCATCGCGAAGGTGTATCGCCGCGCCGACCCCGACCTCGTGGTGGCGGGCGCCATGCTGCACGACATCGGCAAGCTGGAGTCGTACCGGTGGTCGGGCGCCTTCGAGATCACCGAGGCCGGCAGCCTCATCGGGCACGTGGCCCTCGGCATGCTGATGGTCGAGCGGAAGCTGCAGGACACGGTGCCGGCGCCGTGCACCGCCACCGAACGGCTCCTGCTGCTGCACCTCATCGCGTCCCATCACGGCCGGCTCGAGTACGGTGCCACGGCACAGCCGATGACCCTGGAGGCCGAGATCCTCCACTTCGCCGACAACACCAGCGCCAAGGCCGAGAGCATGACCACCGCCCTCGGCAGCGAGGAGCTGTTCCAGGGCGATGCGCTGGTGAGCGCGCGCGGGCAGTGGACGCTCGACAACCGGAAGGTCTTCCGCGGCACGAGCGACTGGGGCCGATAGGCGAAAACGGCCGCCCAGCCCGAAGCTGGACGGCCGTTCCCCACGTCGATGTGCAGCGGTCTCCCCCTGCATCGACACGAGCGCTGCGATTCGGGTCGGGTCGCGGACCAACCCTTCGCACGGCACCCCGAGGCGCCAGATCGGGGAGGACGGAGCGCGCGACTGGCTCCATCATGCCCGGGTCGCGTGGCGGAGTCGTTGCGGCCGGTACCCTTGCGTGGTTCGGCAGCCCCTTCCCCATCGTCCCGCCCGAGCCCGCCGTGGTGTCGTGAACAGGACCCGAAGTCCTGCCGTTTCTCCACGCGCGTGACTCTAAGCTAGGGATCCCGCGAAAGCGTGCAAGTGCCTGATTTTATTCGGCTTAGAACGATGCAGCGCGGGGATTTTGTGGATTGCCAACCCCTGTCGGCCACGCGATATCCGGGGTTCGTCCACAGCTTGTGGACAGTGTGCACACAGTGGATCGACGGCCTCCACCGGCACGGCCCGTGGGTCAGACGGGCGCCTTCCCCGCGTTGGTGAGGGTGCGGATGTCCAGATCGAGGCTGCGGGCGGCTTCCTTGACGGCCCGGTTGTACTTCTCGAGCTGCTTGCGGAGCGGGGTCGCGCGGCTGTTGCCGTAGGCGCGCACCTCCTCGCCCTTCCCCTGCGCCGCCAGCGGCGTGAAGGTGTCCACGCAATCGGCGAGCGGCGAGACGGTGCGGTCGATGGCCGCCACCATGTCCTTCTGCCCCTGCACCATCTCGCGCTGCACGAACTCGCCCGCCGACACCAGCGCGCGCGACACCGGCACCGTGCGCTGGGCCGCGGCGCAGCGGTCGGCGATGCGGCGGGCCCAGCTCTCGAGCGTGCGGGGCGCGGCCTGCTGGTAGTCGCGCTCGAGCTGCTGCAGCGCGCTCTGCGCGCCGAGCACCGAGTCGCGCAGCAGCATGATGCCCTTCTGGGCCTGCTCCTGGGCGGGCGAGAGCACCTTCTGGGCCGGCATCACCTTCTGCTGGGCGACGCCCGGCGCGGCCGTCGCGACGACGAGGGCGAGGACGAGGTGGTGCATCTTCATGATTCGAGTCCGACTTCGATGTAGCGCCAGCCCGGCTCCCCATCGTCCACCGAGCCGAACAGGCAGCCCGCCGCGGATGCGGCGAACCACCCGGCGACCATGGGGCGCGAGCCGTCGAGTTCGTGGATGATGCTGGCGAGCCAGCGGCGGAGGTGGCGCGTCTCGGGGGCGCGCCGCGCGAGCAGCGAGAGGAGGCCGTTGGCCCCGGAGGTGGCGCGCAGGAAGTGCGCGAGGGCGTGCGAGCGCTGGGTGAACTCGAGCGCGCGCACGCCGGGCTGGTCGATGATGACGGTGAAGTCGACCGGCTCGCCCAGCGGCAGGTCGAGCCGCGGGCCCATGTACACGAAGCGGCGCACGCCGTCGGTGCGCCGCTCGATGACGGCCGCGGCGACCTCGGAGGTCAGCCGCGCGGCGTGGATGAGGTCGTCGTCCTGCAGGATGCCCACCACCCCGGTCCACTCCAGCGCCGGCAGGGCGTTCTCCATGGGGCAGCCCATCGCGTCGTCGAACGCGATCAGCCGGGGCGCCTCGCCGGCGCGCAGGATGAAGTGGGCGAGCCCGTCGGCGCGGTCGGTGAAGGTCCGCACCACGAGTGTCTGAGGCCTGGCCATGGCCGAGAATATACATTGAGGGGATCCCCTTCGAGGGCGTCCCCATGACCGACCGCCGCAGCTTCATCCGCTCCCTCGCCGTCGCCGCCCCGCTGCTCCGTCCCGACGCCGTGCGTCGTTTCGGCGAGGCGTTCGCCCAGGCCGGGGCGGGCGGCGGGCCCGAGGACGAGGCCTTCTGGGCCGGCATCCAGCGCGCCTTCGACTGCGACCGCACGATGGTCAACCTGAACAACGGCGGCGTGAGTCCCACGCCATCGCACGTGCTCGACCAGATGATCCGCGACCTGCGGTTCTCCAACGAGCTGCCGGTGGAGCACATGTGGCGCGTGCTCGAGCCGCGCGTCGAGTCGGTGCGGCGCGACCTCGCGGCGACCTTCGGCTGCGACCCCGAGGAGATGGCCGTCGTGCGCAACGCGTCCGAGGCCCTCGAGACGATGATCTTCGGCCTCGACCTGCGGCGGGGCGACGAGGTCGTCGTCACCAACCAGAACTACGGACGCATGCTCACGGCGTGGGACCAGCGCGCGCGCCGCGACGGCATCGTGGTGAAGTCGATCTCCTTCCCGCTCCCGCCGAAGTCGCGCCAGCAGGTCGTCGACCGCTTCGCCGCGGCGATCACGCCCCGCACGCGCGCGATCGAGGTGACCCACATCACCAACCTGTCGGGCCAGATCCTGCCGGTGCGCGAGCTGGTCGCGCTCGCGCGGCCGAAGGGCATCGCGGTGTTCGTCGACGGCGCGCACGCCTTCGCCCACTTCCCGTTCACGCGTGACGCGCTGGACTGCGACTACTACGGCACCAGCCTGCACAAGTGGCTGCTGGCGCCGATCGGCACCGGCTTCCTGTACGTGCGGCGGGAGCGGATCCCGGGCCTGTGGCCGCTCATGGCGGCGTCGAAGGAGATGGACGCGAACATCCGGAAGTACGAGGAGATCGGCACCCATCCGGCCGCCAACCACAACGCCATCAGCGTGGCGCTCGCGTTCCACCACGCCATCGGCGCCGATCGCAAGATCGCGCGACTGCGCTGGCTGCGGGATCGCTGGGCCAGGCGTCTCCTGCAGGCGAGCGACCGGGTGCGCGTCTACACCCCGCTCGACTCCGACGAGAGCGGTGCGATCGGGCTCGTCGACATCGACGGGCTCGATCCGGCCAGGCTGCAGGCGTGGCTCCTCGCCACGCACCACATCGTCACCACGCTCATCGTGCACGACGAGTTCAAGGGGCTGCGGATCACGCCCAACGTCTACACCACGCCCGGCGAGATCGACCTCTTCGCCGACCGGGTGCTGGAGGCCATCAAGCGGGGGGTGGCCTGAGCGTGAAGGCGCCCGGGGGGCGGCGCTCCATCCCCTGCCCCGGCGGTGATTGACAAAATGCCGGGCGCGCAGAATGATGGAGCATGCAGTCCGGCACTTGGTAGCAAGACGATGTCGTTCCGGCGCCGGTGGCCACTCGCCACCCGGCGCCTTGTGCTGTCGGATCCGTCCGGGTCCGACAGGTCCAAAGGAGCTGCGGCTCCCAGCACAGTCGAGGCGGAAGCGATGGCGAAGGGCAAGGTGAAGTGGTTCAACGACGCGAAGGGCTTCGGCTTCATCGCGCAGGACGGCGGCAAGGATGTGTTCGTGCACCACACCGCCATCGCAATGGAAGGGTTCCGCACCCTCGCCGAGGGTGACAGCGTCGAGTTCGACATCGTCGAGGGACCGAAGGGGCTGCAGGCCGCGAACGTCCGCAAGGCCTGAGCACCGCGGGCGCGTGACACCCGTCACGCGCCCCGCCGTCCGGGAGGCGCAGTCCTTGCGACGCAGGTCCCGGACGGCCCGCTGATCGGGCCGACCCGAGGCACAGACCCCACAATCGACCCGAGGCGGAGACCGTCCGGTCCTCCGTCCGCACCCGGTGCCGTCCCCATGCGCCCCTTTCTCCGCCTGCTGAGCGCCCTCGTCGTCACGGCCACGCCACTCGCTGCGCAATCCGTGCAACCCGCTGCATTCGACGTCTACGGCTTCCGGCCCGGCGCCACGTTGCGCGAGGTCTCCAGCGCGGTGCGCGAACTCGACGGCGGGGCGCTGCGCTGCGACCGCTCCCGCCTCGACGCGCGGGTGGCCGAGTGCCGCGCCACCCTGAGCATGGCCGAGATGTCCGGACCGGTGGAGCTGTGGATGTCGGCCATCGACAGCGTGACCGGCGTGCTGACCCTGGCCGGCAACTTCGCGCCCGACGAGTTCGACGCGCTCAAGGCCAGGCTCGAGCGCCGCTTCGGCCAGGTGGACGCGCAGGTGCAGGGCCCGCAGTGGATGATGCAGTGGGTGAAGGGCGGCCGGATGATGCGGCTCACGTGGCGCGCGCAGCAGGGCGTGAAGTCCACCTCGCTGAGCCTCGTCGACGGCCACGTGCTCGACGGCTGGCAGGCGCCGCGTCGCGCGAGTGCCACGCCCGCCAAGGCCGCGCCCGCGCCGAAGAAGAAGAGCGCGCCGAAGACCACGCCGCCCGCCGGCGTGGAGGTCGAGCAGAAGGGCGGCAACTGAGCGTCAGCCGCCCAACCGCACCAGGAAGCTCCCCTCCGTCTCCTCCAGCTCGAAGTCGCGCACCACGTCCCCCTGCTCCCGCATGCCGCGGAGCAGGGTGCGCACGCGCGTGCGGATCGGCGCCCCGCCGCCCGAGCGCCCGCGGCCCGTGATCAGCCGCACCACCTGCCCCGCGCGCGCCTTCCGCTGCGCGCGCAGGAACCGCTCGGCGGCGCCGGTCGCCTCGAGCACGGTCATGCCGTGGAGGTCGATGGTGTGGGAGGGGGCGGGCCAGAACATGGGGGTAACGTAACGCGCCCCCACGACGCGGCGGCTGAAGCCGCCGCTCGGCCGGCGTGTCGCGGGGAAAGAGCCCTGCTCATTGCGAGGCCCCGCGGTGGCCGAAGCAATCCGGGTGCGTAGAGCGGGGCTTCGCGCGCGCGCACCGGACTCCGCTCCATGCACCCGGATTGCTTCGTCGCTCGCTGCGCTCGCTCCTCGCAATGAGCAGGGCGCCGGTTCCCTACGCCCGCGGCACCACAATGTGCCCCTCCTCCACGCTCCCCAGCATCTCCATCCGCCCCAGCACCGCCAGCGCGCCGAGATACGCGCACAGCAGCGCGTCGGCCCGGTCCTCCCGCGCCTTGTACGCCTTCCCCACCGACGCGCCCGGCTCGAGCGCGTCGCGCACCGCCGGCTCGAGCACCAGCGCCGGCTCGCGCAGCGCGCCCAGGTGGCCGAGCACCTCGCGAAACGCCGCGCGCGCCTCGTCCCACGGTTGCCGCTTCTTCTTGTACTTGAGCGTGCGCGGCAGCGCGAAGAGCTCGAGCATCGCCGCGTGCGGGTAGCATTCGTACACGTGGTGCCCGTGGCCCGCCGCCTCGAGGGGCCCCTCGCACACGCCGAGCTCGGCGAGCCGGCCGACGAGCCGCTCGCCGCGGACGCCGCCGTACAGCCGCGCGAACAGCGCACGGTTGCTCGCGTGCGCGCCGCCCTCGCGCGCGCCGAAGCGCGCGTGCACGAGGTTCTCGCAGCGGCGCCGCCCGCTCGCGTTGGGCACGCGAAGCGGGGCATCCACCATGATGACGCTGCAGGTGCCGCGATGGCGCGCGACGAAGGCGACGAGTTCGTCATCCGTCACCACGCACCCGAGCTCCCGCACCTCGAGCCCGCGCGCCCCCGGCACCAGCGCCGCGACCCCCGAGGGATTCCCCCGGTTGGGCGACCACGCGAGGTCGATGCCGATGCAGCCGAGTCCCGCCGGGAGCGTCATGGGGTGAATGCTACCTCGACGGCTGCATCACGAGGAATTGCACGAAGCGTCGCGGCGGACTAACCTCAGGCCTCATGCTTCGCACTCGACGTGTCCGCACCGGCGCGCTGCTGTCCCTGCTCCTGGCCGCGGCCTGCAGCGGCGAGGTCCAGCCGATCCGCATCGGCGTGGCCGGCGCGTTCTCCGATCCCATCGGCGAGCCGATGCGTCGCGCCGCGCGGCTCGCCGTCGCCGAAGTCAACGCGGCGGGCGGCGTGCGCGGCCGCCGCCTCGAGCTGCTCGAGCACGACGACCATGCCAGCCCCGACTCCGCCGTGCGCATCGCCGCCGAGCTGTATGCGTCGGACGCGGTGGCGGTGGTGGGGCACCTCTTCTCCGGACCCACGCTCGCGGCGG
>DASUOW010000297.1:0-2761 GCA_036276435.1 Gemmatimonadales bacterium | reverse complement strand
AGCGACGGGCTCGCCGTGATCGCGGTGGAGTTCGAGGCGGACGTGGACGCCGAGCGGAAGTACGACGAGGTGGTGCGCGAGGTGAACGCGCTGCGGCCGTCGATGCCCGGGGAGCTGCGCTCGCTCGAGATCCAGAAGACCACCTCGCTCAACGTGAGCATCCTGCAGCTGGCGCTCGTGTCGGAGACGGCGCCGTACCGCACCATGGACTCGCTGGCGCAGGCGGTCGAGGAGCGGATGGAGCGGGTGCCGGGCATCCGGCGCGCGGAGCGCTGGGCGGCGCCCGCGCGCGAGGTGCGCGTGCTGCTCGACCTGGGCCGGCTCGCGGAGCTGGGCCTGCCGCCGGCGGCGGTGCTGGGCGCCATCCAGGGCGAGAGCGCCGACGTGCCCGGCGGCAGCGTGGATGCCGGCGGCCGGCGGTTCAACGTGAAGACGAGCGGCAGCTACGAGTCGATCGACCAGGTGGCGGGCACCGTGGTGGCGTCGCGCGGCGGCACGCTGGTGCGCGTGGCCGACGTGGCCCAGGTGCAGTGGGCCGACGGCGAGCCGACGCACGTGGGGCGCTACAACGGCCGGAGAGCGGTGTTCGTGACGGCGCAGCTGCAGGACGGCCAGGTCATCGGCGACGTGCGCGACGCGGTCTGGCGCGAGCTCGACGCGTTCGAGCAGACGCTGCCGGCGGGGATCGTGCTGGAGCGGCCGTTCGACCAGGCGGCCAACGTGTCGCACCGCCTGAGCCGGCTGGGGGAGGACTTCGCGATCGCGATCGGGCTGGTGCTGATCACGCTGATCCCGCTCGGGTTCCGCGCCAGCGGCATCGTGCTGGTGTCGATCCCGCTCTCGCTCGCGATGGGCGTCACGCTGCTGCACGCGCTGGGCTACAGCATCAACCAGCTCTCGATCGTGGGCTTCGTGATCGCGCTGGGGCTGCTCGTGGACGACTCGATCGTGGTGGTGGAGAACATCGCGCGGTTCCTGCGCGAGGGGCACAGCCGCCGGGACGCGGCGATCCTCGCCACGAAGCAGATCGGCGTGGCGGTGCTCGGCTGCACGGCGGCGCTCATCTTCGCCTTCCTGCCGCTGCTGGCGCTGCCGGGCCTCTCCGGCCGCTACATCCGCTCCCTGCCGGTGACGGTGGTGGTGACGGTGCTGGCGTCGCTGTTCGTGTCGCTGACGATCATCCCGTGGCTCGCGAGCCGGCTGCTCAAGGACGGCGACGACGCGCACGGCAACAAGGTGCTCGGCTGGCTGACCGGCGGCATCGAGCGCACCTACGCGCCCGTGCTCCGCTGGGCGCTCGCGCACCCGAACCAGACGATGCTGGGCGCGGTGGGGCTGGTGGCGGCGAGCCTGGCGCTGGTGCCGGTGGTGGGGTTCTCGCTCTTCCCGAAGGCGGAGACGCCGCAGTTCCGCGTCGACATCCGCACCCCCGACGGCTCGAGCCTCGCCGCCACCGACCAGGCGGCGCGGTACGCGGAGCGGGTGATCGCGTCGCACGCGGGGGTGCGCGGCATCTTCAGCAACGTGGGACGCGACAACCCGCAGGTGTACTACAACGTGCAGCCGCGGAACGAGAACCCGGCGGTGGGGCAGCTGTTCGTGCTGCTCGAGCGGTACGACCCCGCGACGACGCCGGTGCTGCTCGACAGCATGCGCGCGGAGCTCGCGGCGTATCCGGGGGCGAGGATCGAGCTGCGCGAGTTCGAGAACGGGCCGCCGGTGGACGCGCCGATCGCGTTCCGCCTGCAGGGACCCGATCTCGACACGCTGCGGGCCATCGCGAGCCGGGCGGAGGCGCTGCTGGAGGAGACGGAGGGGACGGAGTACGTCTACAACCCGGTGCGGCTCCGGCGCACCGACCTGGCGCTGCCGCTCGATCGCGGGCGCGCGGGGCTGCTGGGCGTGTCGCCGCTCGACTTCGACCGCACCGTGCGACTCGGCGTCGCCGGCGTGCCGGCGGGCACGCTGCGCGAGGCGAACGGCGACGAACGCGACATCGTGGTGCGGCTGCCGTTCCGCGGCGACCGGCCGGGCACGGAGGCGTTGTCACGGGTGTTCATCCCCACGTCGGCCGGCGGCCTGACGCCACTGGGCCAGGTGACGAGCCCGACGTTCGAAGTGTCGGCCACCGAGATCCAGCGCTACGACAAGGCGCGCACGGTGACGCTGACGAGCTGGGTGCGCACCGGGTTCAACACCGATCGGGTCACCAAGGAGGCGCTGGCGAAGCTCGCGGCTCTCGAGCTGCCGGTGGGCTACGCGCTTGTGCCGGCCGGCGAGATCGAGAGCCGGCAGGAGAGCTTCGGCGGCATGGGCAGTGCGATCATCATCGCGGTGTTCGCGATCCTGGCGGTGCTGGTGCTCGAGTTCGGCTCGTTCCGCAGCACCATGATCGTGGCGAGCGTGATCCCGCTGGGCATGGTGGGCGGCATCGCGGCGCTGTTCCTGTCGGGCAACACCTTCTCGTTCACGGCGATGATCGGGTTCGTGGCGCTGATCGGCATCGAGATCAAGACGAGCATCCTGCTGGTGGACTTCACCAACGAGCTGCGCGCGCAGGGCGTGCCGCTGCTCGACGCGGTGCGGCGCGCGGGCGAGGTGCGCTTCCTGCCCATCCTGCTGACGACGCTGACGGCGATCGGGGGCCTGCTGCCGATCGCGCTGCAGGGCACGGCGCTCTACGCGCCGCTGGCGTGGGTGATCATCGGGGGGCTGGTGTCGAGTACGCTGCTGGCGCGGGTGGTGACGCCGGTGCTGTATG
>DASUOW010000296.1:0-3956 GCA_036276435.1 Gemmatimonadales bacterium | reverse complement strand
AACGCCATCGAGGCGTCGCCGCCCGGTGGCGTGGTGTCGGTGAAGGCGTGGCAGCACAACGGCACCTTCGAGCTCTCGGTGACCGACCAGGGGCCGGGCGTGCCGGCGGACGCGCGGGCGCGGATCTTCGATCCGTTCTTCTCGACGAAGAACCGGCTGTCCACCGGCGGCATGGGCCTCTGGCTCGCGCTGGTGCACCTCTCGGTGACGGGCATGGGTGGAACGGTGGAGGTGGAGGACGCCCCGGCGGGCGGCGCGCGGTTCGTGGTCCGCCTGCCGGTGGGCGCGACGTCGGTCCAGCAGGCATGACGTGGACGCAGGCAACCGGGCGCGCATCGTGACGCGCCGAGGAGACGTGATGGATTCCGGACGCATACTCTTCGCCGATGACGAGGCGACGTTCCTCAAGGCCACCGCCGACCTCCTGCGCCGCGAAGGCTACGAGGTGGACGAGGTGCCGGATGCCGCGTGCGCGCTGCAGAAGGTCGCCGAGGGGCCGTACGACCTGCTGATCACGGACCTCGAGATGCCGGGCAACTCCGACCTCCAGCTGGTGCGCGCCATCGCGGAGAAGAGCGGCGGCCTGCCGGTGATCATCCTCACCGGCTATCCGTCGGTCCGCTCGGCGGTGGCGTCGATCGAGCTGCCGGTGGCGGCCTACCTCACCAAGCCGGTGGCGTTCGACGAGCTCCTCGACAAGACCCGCATGGCGGTGAGCCGCTATCGCTCGTACCAGACGATGCACCGCACCGAGTCGCGGCTGAAGGAGATGCAGGACCAGTTCGCCCAGGCGGCGCAGACCAAGGACGCCTCGGCGGTGGACGTCTTCCTGGCCCTCACGCTCCGCAACGTCATGGGCTCGCTCACCGACCTGCAGCAGCTGAGCCGGGCGCTCACCAATACGCCGGTGACCCAGACCCCGTGCCAGCTGCTCAACTGCCCGCGTGGCGCGCAGCTGCAGGCGGCCGTGAAGGAGACGGTGGACGTGCTCGAGGAGACCAAGGGCGCCTTCAAGTCCAAGACGCTCGGTGAGCTGCGCCGCCGGCTGGAGCTGCTGCTCGAGCACGTCTGAAGGAGATGTTGCGGGACTGCGGGGTATTTCCTACGTTGGAGTGAGCAGGGGACATCGGGCTGCGCGAGCGGCCCCCTTGACGGGCGGGCCCCTGGGTTCGTCAGCCGAAGGCGCGAGGTCGATCCGTTTCACGGGTCCCTCGCGCCTTCGTTTTCCCGGTCGCGGCCGGTGCAGGACATAGATGACGGGCGGCGGTCCGGCTCCGGCCGGGCCGCCCGCTCCTACCATGCGGAGGTGTTCCATGATTCGCTGGGCGTTGGCGTTCCTCGTCCTCGCCGTGATCGCGGCGCTGTTCGGCTTCAGCGGGCTGGCGGCGACGTCGGCCGGCATCGCGAAGACGCTCTTCATCGTCTTCCTCGTGGCGTTCGTGGCCACGCTGGTCATCAGTCTGATCACGGGTCGGCGTGCCATATAGCGGAAGCCTCGCCGGAAGCGAGGCGGCACCCGCGAACGACCGACCATCCGCACAGGCCGGGCCCTCCTCCGTACGGCGCCCGGCCTTGCGCATGCCGGGACGCCGGCCCGGCGGCGTGCTGACGGGCCTCTTCGTCATCGTGCTCATCTTCGCGCTGAAGCAGGCGGCGCCGCTGCTGGTGCCGGTGGTGGTGGCGTTCCTGTTCGGCACGCTGCTGCTGGTGCCGACGCGCTGGCTCGCCAGCCGCGGCGTGGCGTATCGCTGGAGTGCCGCGATCACGGTGCTCGGCACGTGGTTCCTGGTCTTCGGCCTGATCGGCGCGCTCGCGATGCCGGCGCGCGACTGGCTTGCCAACGCCCCGGCGGCGGCGACCAAGGTGCAGCAGCGGTTGCGCGATATCGTGCGGCCGTTCCTCGCCCTCCAACGCACCGCCGAGCGAGTGGAGGCGGCCGCGTCGGGCGAGACGGGCAAGCCGGCGCCCACGGTGAAGGTCGCCAGGCCCACCCTGCTGCAGCGTGTCACCGGCGGCACCCTCAGCTTCGCCGGCGCCGCGCTCACGGTGGTGTTCCTGAGCTACTTCCTCGTGGCGAGCGCGCCCAAGCTGCGGCGCAAGCTGGCGGCGATCGCGGGACGACAGCGGCAGGAACGGGTGGAGGAGGCGCTGGAGGAGATGGCCCAGCAGATGTCCAACTACCTCGTCCTGTCGACGATGGTGGGCGTGGGCATGGGGCTGCTCACGTGGGGCCTGCTGACGGCGGTGGGGATGCCCAACGCCGGTCTGTGGGGCGCCGTGGCGGCGGTGCTCAACTACATCCCGTATCTCGGGGCCATCGTCACGCTCACGCTGATCGCGGCGGCGGCGCTCTTCTCATTCGAGACGCTCGGCCCCGTGCTTGTGGCGACGGGAGGATTCTTCGTGCTGAACATCCTCGAGGGCAACCTCGTGACGCCGATGCTGCTGGGCCGGAAGATGCCGCTCAACCCCGTGTCGATCTTCGTCGGCCTGCTGTTCTGGGGGTGGCTATGGGGCGTCACCGGCGCGCTGCTCGCGGTGCCGCTGACCGTGATGGTGAAGATCATCTGCGACCACGTCACCGGCCTCAGGTCGATGGGCATGCTGCTCGACAACTGAGGCGACGCCGGCGATATCACGCGCCGAGTCGCCTTGGCTACGACGGCATCGTTCTCACAGCAGCTTGTCAGGCGTGATCGGCAGCTCGCGGATCCGCTTGCCGGTGACATGGAACACGGCATTCGCGATCGCCGGCGCCACGCCGACCATCGCGATCTCTCCGAGCCCCTTCACGCCCAGCGGGTTGACGTGCGGGTCCTGCTCGTCCACGAACGTCACGTCCATCTCGGCTGGCGCGTCCGCGTGGACCGGGACCGGGTACTCGGCGAGGTTGGCGTTCGGGACCCGCCCGTTCCGAGCGTCCACCACCGCGTGCTCCATCAGTGCCATGCCGATGCCGCCGATCATGCCGCCGATGCACTGGCTGCGCGCCAGCTTCGGGTTGACGATCCGGCCCGCGCCATAGGCGCCGACGATGCGCCGCACGCGAACCTGCGCGAGCTCCGGATCGACGGCCACCTCCACGAACACGGCGCCGAAAGCGTGCATGGAGAAGCGCTGGCTCGCATCGCCCGGCGTCACGTCTGCCGCCGCCTCGAGGGGCTGCCCGAGCTGCCGCAGCGCCGCGGCCAGGTCGCCGCCTCCGCCGCGCGCGAGCGCGTCCTCGCGCGCCTTGCGACAGGCGGCCTGCACGGCGCTGCCCACGCTTGCCATGGTCATCGAGCCGCCGTGCACGGGCGCCCTCGGCAGGCGCGTGTCGCCCAGGGTGAACTTCACGCGCTCGACCGGAAGGCCGAGCGCCTCGGCCGCCACCTGCGTCATGGACGTCCAGGTGCCCGGCCCCATGTCGCTGGCCGCGCTCGTGACCTCGGCCGTGCCATCGGGGAGGAGCCGCGCCCTGGCCGTGGCCGGCGCGTAGTTCATCGGGTAGTTGGCCGTCGCCATGCCCCAGCCGATCAG
Source organism: Gemmatimonadales bacterium (assembly GCA_036276435.1). Taxonomy (GTDB): domain Bacteria; phylum Gemmatimonadota; class Gemmatimonadetes; order Gemmatimonadales; family GWC2-71-9; genus JAGGAG01. The sequence goes on along the minus strand of DASUOW010000296.1, from coordinate 437 downwards.
CCACCGTCCATCACGCTGCGAGCCTGGCTCCGGCGTGCGCCGGCTCCAGCCGAAGCGCTCCGCCGCGAGGCGATAGCATTCCCGGGTCGAGCGGCTCGAGAACGGCAACTTCTTGAACTCGTCCTGCTCCGGCTCGTTGCGCACACGCAGCTCGACGGGATCGACGCCGAGCGCCACCGCGAGCTCGTCCATGGCGCTCTCGAGCGCGAAATTGCCGCTCACCTCGCCCGGGGCGCGCATGTAGGTGGGCGTGTGCACGTTCAGGCGCGCGAGCCGATGGCGCGTGGACACGTTCGGGCACGAGTACAGGAAGCGGCTCGTGTCGAGCAGGGCCTCCGAGAACTCCTCGTAGGTGGAGGTCTCCTGATGGCCGTCGTGCACGATCGCGGCGAGGCGGCCGTCGCGCGATGCGCCGAGTGCGACGCGCTGAATGGTGT
>DASUOW010000295.1:0-5612 GCA_036276435.1 Gemmatimonadales bacterium | reverse complement strand
GATCACGTCGGTGGGCCGGTCGTGCCCGAGGTAGTCGCGATTGAGGGCCCGCATGCGCACGGGGCCGAGGAAGGTGACGGAGATCGCCGCGTCGCGCCGCTCGCCCGCCAGCACCGCGCGCACGACTCGGCGGACCGTCGCGGCGGGGAGCGCCGCTCGGCCGGTCACGCGAACGTCAGCGACGGCGGTCCCCACCCCGGCCCTCCCGCATCAGCCGTTCTGGTCCTGCGCGTACGCTCGGATGATCTCGCGCACGAGCCGATGGCGCACCACGTCCGCCTCGTCCAGGTAGCAGAACGCCACGCCGTCGATGCCGGGCAGGATGCGCTCGATCTGCACCAGGCCGGAATCCTCCCGCCGTGGGAGGTCGATCTGCGTCTTGTCGCCGGTGACGACCGTCTTGCTGTTCACGCCCAGGCGGGTGAGGAACATCTTCATCTGGGCGCCGGTGGCGTTCTGCGCCTCGTCGAGAATGATGAAGGCGTCGTTGAGCGTGCGACCGCGCATGTAGGCGAGCGGCGCGATCTCGATGATGCGGCTCTCGAGCGCCCGCTGCACCCGGTCGTGCGCCATCATGTCCTCGAGGGCGTCGTAGAGCGGCCGCAGGTACGGATCCACCTTCGCCTGCAGGTCGCCCGGCAGGAAGCCGAGGGACTCGCCCGCCTCCACGGCCGGCCGCGCGAGCACGATGCGCTTGACGCGCTTGCGCGCGAGCGCCTCGACGGCCTTCGCCACCGCCAGGTACGTCTTGCCCGTGCCCGCGGGCCCGATCCCGATGACGATGTCGTGCTGCGAGATGGCCTGCAGGTAGTCGCGCTGGCCCTGGGTCTTGGGCTGGATGGCCTTGCGCATCCCGGGCAGCACGATGCGCCCGTCCGAGGCACTCGGCGCCTCGGGCAGCTGTCCCTCCGAGGCGAGCCGGTGCACGTCGTCGGGCGTCACCGTCTCCCCCATGCGAGCCAGGTCGATGAGGCCCTGCAGCACCGGGGTGGCGCGCTCCACCTGCTCCACCGTGCCGGTGACGCTCAGCGCGTCGCCACGGAAGCCCACGCGCACGCCGAGGGAGCGCTGCATCTCGATCAGGTTGGCATCGCCGACCCCGGCCAGCAGCAGGGGATCGGCGCCCTCGGCGGACAGGCGATGGGTGATCTCGTCGGCCACGCTCATGCCTCGACCCGGAGGTGGAGCGCCTGCAGGTCGTTGGCGTTCACGTGGGTGGGTGCTCCCTCGAACAGGGCCCGCGCGGCCGTCGTCTTGGGGAACGCGATCACGTCCCGCAGCGACGTGGCGCCGGCGAGCAGCATGGTGATGCGGTCGAAGCCGAGCGCGAAGCCGCCGTGCGGCGGCGCGCCCGCGGCGAGCCCATCGAGCAGGAAGCCGAAGCGGCGGCGGATCTCGCTCTCCTCGATGCCGAGCAGCCGGAAGATGGTCCGCTGCACCTCGGGATCGGTGATGCGGATCGAGCCGCTGCCGAGCTCGTTCCCGTTGTACACCGCGTCGTAGTGGAGGGCGCGGCACTCCCACGGATGGGACTCGAGCTTGTGGACGTCGTCGAGGTGCGGGGCCGTGAACGGATGGTGGGCCGGCGCATGCTCCCCCGTGGCCGGGTCGAGCTCGAAGAGCGGGAAGTCCACGATCCAGCAGAAGGCGTGCGGCTCGATCGGCACCACGCCGGGACGACGGGTGAGCGCCGCGCGCACGGCGTGCAGCGCGGGCGAGGTGAGCGCATCGGGCCCCGGCACGGCGAGCAGGAGGTCGCCCGGCGTGCCGCCGATGGCGGCGAGCGTCCCGGCGCCGAGCGCCTTCACGCCCTGCCCTTCCCAGCCCGACTCGGCCCGCCTGGCCCAGATGAGGCCACCGGCGCCGGCATCCTTCGCGGCGGCGGTGAGGCCGTCGAGTTCCTTGCGGGACATGTCGGCGCACCCGGCGGCCAGGATGCCGCGGAGGCGGCCGCCCTTGGCGATCGCCTCGTGCACGAAAGGCGCCGCATCCCCCTGCACCGCCGGCGTCAGGTCCGTGAGCTCGAAGCCATAGCGCAGGTCCGGCTTGTCGATGCCATAGCGCTCCATCGCCTCGCGATAGGCCAGCCGCCGGAATGGGCGCCTGATCTCATGTCCGGCCTCGGCCCACAGGTCGACCAGCACCGCCTCGATGACGTCCTGGACGTCCTGCGGTCCCACGAAGGATGCCTCGAGATCGATCTGTGTGAACTCGGGCTGCCGATCGGCGCGCAGGTCCTCGTCGCGGAAGCAGCGGGCGATCTGGAAGTAGCGATCGTAGCCCGCCACCATGAGCAGCTGCTTGTAGATCTGCGGCGACTGCGGCAGCGCGTAGAACTCCCCCACGTGCAGCCGGCTCGGCACGAGATAGTCGCGTGCACCCTCCGGCGTGGGCTTGGTGAGGATCGGGGTCTCGATCTCGAGGAACCCGCGCTCGGCGAGCGTGCGCCGGGAGCGCTGCAACAGCCGGTGGCGCAGCACCATGTTGGCCTGCAGCTCGGGACGGCGCAGGTCGAGCACGCGGTACTTGAGCCGCAGCTCCTCGGACGCGAGTTCCTCGCCTTCCTTGCGTGCCACGGAGATGGGCGGCGTCACCGCCGGTCCCACCACGCGGAGCCCCGTCACGTGCACCTCGATGTCGCGCGTGGCGAGCGCGCTGTCGCGCGCGCTCTCCGGCCGGAGCGCGACCTCGCCCTCGACCCGCACGACCGACTCCGTGCCCGCGTCGGCGGCCGCCGCCATGACGTCGGCGGGCGTCCAGCGCGGATCGCAGGAGAGCTGCACGATGCCCGCCCGGTCGCGGACGTCGAGGAACACCAGTCCGCCCAGGTCGCGGCGCCGGTGCACCCAGCCGCCCAGACGCACCGTCTGGCCGACATGGTCGCGCGAGAGTTCACCACAGCGATGCGTACGGAGCGAGGTCGCGCTCATGCGTCTGGGGATCCGAGGAAAGAAGCGGTTCGAGGCCGGAACGTCCTCACAACCTAACCGGCGACCCGAAGGGTCGCAAGCAATTCATATGTCGAGAGTTACGCCGCTTTTCCACCCCGAGTGTCGCACCCGGGCGGGGGCACCGTCACGGCCGGCGATCGGGTATCTTTCGGCCATGTCACAGCGTGCCGTGGATACCGCCTCGATTCTCGACCTCGCCCCCGCCGACGCCCGGGCGCGCCTCGTGGCGTGGGTCGAGGAGGCCGGCCTGCCCACCTACCGCGCGGAGCAGCTGTTCCGGCGGCTGTGGATGGCGCCCGTGGGGAGCTGGGCCGAGGCCACCGAGCTCCCGAAGGCGATGCGGGACCGGCTGGACGCCGAGCTGCCGCTGCCCAGGCTCGAACCCGTCACGATCCAGGAGTCGCAGGACGGGACGGTGAAGTTCCTGTGGCGGCTGCACGATGGGGAGATGATCGAGTCGGTGCTGATTCCGAGCGGCACCCGGCGGACGCTGTGCATCTCGTCGCAGGCCGGCTGCGCCCTGGCCTGCGTCTTCTGCGCCACCGGCACCATGGGCTTCCGGCGCAACCTGAGCCCCGCCGAGATCGCGATGCAGGTGCGCGAGGTCATCCTGCGGAACGCCGCGGACAAGCCGACGAACATCGTGTTCATGGGGATGGGTGAGCCGCTGCTCAACTGGCCGGCCGTGGACACGACGCTCACGATCCTGAACAGCCCCGACGGGCTCGGCATCGGCGCGCGGCACATCACGGTATCCACGGTGGGCATCCTGCCGGGCATGCAGGCGCTGGCGGCGCGGCCGGAGCAGTTCCGGCTCGCCATCTCGCTGCACGCGCCGGAGCATGCTCGGCGCCTGGCGATCATGCCGGTGGAGAAGAAGTACACGCTCGATGAGGTGCTCGACGCGGCGAGGACGTTCCGCAAGCGCATCACGTTCGAGTACGTGCTCATCGCGGGCAAGAACGACACCGACAAGGATGCCGACCAGCTCGCGCGGCTCGCGCGGCGGATGGGCGCGCTCGTGAACATCCTGCCGCTGCATCCCGGTGGCGCGCCGGGACTCACGCCCACGTCGCCGGCTCGCATCCGGGCCTTCGCCGACCGGCTCAAGAACATGGGCGTCGAGGCATCGGTGCGGCGCAGCCGCGGGCTCGACATCGACGCCGCGTGCGGGCAGCTGCGCGTCGAGGTCGAGAAGAAGGAGCGGCGGGCGAAGGCGGGCACATGATGACGAAGTGATACGCCCCGCGCCGCGGAACCTGCGCGGAGCGGGGTGTATGAAACACTTGGAAGGTGATGGATGGATGGGCCAATCAATGATGTTGCCAAGTGACATCATCGAAGCCTACCACCCGTCACCTTCCAATTTTCTTGCCTCGACATCCGCGCTTTCTTCGCAGCCCCTGCCGCCCGCCATCAGGGCCGGGTAGCCGGTCCCGGACGCGGCTCAACCGGTCCAGCCCAGTCCCGTCGCCACGCAGTTGAACGATAGCAGCAGGTCCTGCAGCGCATCCTGCGCCTGCTGGCCGCTGGCGGCGCGATATTCCTTTAGCAGCTGCACCTGCATGCGGCTCGCCTCGCTGATCGTGCGCTGCCGGCGGAGGAACTGGCGCAGGTAGCGCGGGAACCGCTCGGCGAGCTTGCTGCCGCCGGACACGCGCAGCACGGCGCGACAGGTGCGCTCGTACTCCTCCTTGACCACCGCGAAGACGGCGTCGCGCACTTCAGCGTCGGGCACCAGCGACGCGTATTCCCATGCCAGGTCGAGGTCGACCTTCACGAGCGTCTTCTCCACCTCGTCGATGACGAGGCGGAACAGCCGCGAGTCGTTGAACATGCGCTTGAGCAGGTTCTCGCCGCGCTCGCCGCGCACCTCGAGGAAGGTCTCGAGGCCGGTGCCCACGCCGTACCAGCCGGGCACGAAGTGGCCGTTCTGGCTCCAGGCGAACACCCAGGGAATCGCCCGCAGGTCGCCTAGGGTGCGCGCGCCGAAGCGCCGCGCCGGGCGCGAGCCCAGGTTGAGCAGCGCGAGCTCGTCGAGCGGGCTCGCCGCCGGATAGTACGTCATGAGTCCCGGGTGCTCCACCAGCTGGCGGTACGCCGCGAACGACGCGCCCGAGACGGCTTCCATCGCCTCGTCGAACTCGCCCACCGGCACCAGCGCCTGCTCGTGCTCCGACTTGACGGCGTGTTCCATGACGCTCGCCGCCAGCAGCTCGAGCTGATAGCCCGCCGTGCCGCGGTTGGCGTACTTGTACGACACCACCTCCCCCTGCTCGGTGAGGCGGAACCAGCCGTTGATCGAGCCCGCCGGCTGCGCCGCGATGGCGCGGCCCGTGGGCGCGCCCCCGCGGCTCACCGAGCCGCCGCGCCCGTGGAAGAACGCGATCGGGATGCCGAGCTCCTTGCCCAGGCGCGTCAGCTTGAGCTGCGCCTTGTAGAGCTCCCAGTTGGCGGTGAAGAACCCGCCGTCCTTGTTTGAGTCGGAGTAGCCGATCATCACTTCCTGCACCCCGCCCTGGTCGCGCACGCTGCGGCGCACCAGCGGGACGTTGAGCAGCTCGCGCATGATGGCGGGCGCATCGCGCAGGTCCTCGATGGTCTCGAACAGCGGCACGATCGGCAGCACGCAGCGCTCGACGCCGGCGGCGTCCGGGAAGA
>DASUOW010000294.1:0-10377 GCA_036276435.1 Gemmatimonadales bacterium | reverse complement strand
TCGACGCCGGTCGCACGCTGCAGGGCGAGCAGGAGGACGAGCGCAAGGAACGCGAGAGCACCACCGCGACGGGCGACAGCGTCCGCATCCCGCCGGCACTGCGGCGCCAGCTCGAGGACGACGCGGGGCGCGTGCGGCTGCCGACGTGGGAGGAACTGCAGCGGCTCTCGCCCGCGGAGCGGCGCATCGTGGTGGACTACTTCCGCCGCCTCTCGGCGCCGGCGCGGTGAGCCGGCTCGCGCTGTTCGCGCTGCTGCTGACGGCGGCGCCGCCGCTCGTGGCGCAGTCGGATTCGCTGGCACGCGCCTTCGAGATGGAGCGGCGAGGCAACTTCGCGGGCGCCATTCCGCTCTTCAAGGCGACGCTGCGCGCCACCCCCGGCAACGTCAACGCGGTCCTAGGGCTCGAGCGCGCGCTGCTGCCGCTGGGCCGCACCAGCGAGCTGGTGCCGGACCTGCGCGCGGCGCTGGCCGCGAGTCCCAACGAGCCCGCGCTCTACGGCGTCGCCATCCGCACGTGGAACACGCTCGGCCAGCCCGACAGCGTGCGGAAGGCCGCGGAGAAGTGGGCGTCGGTGCAGCCGGGCGAGGAGACGCCGTACCGGGAGTGGGGCAACGCGCTCCTCATGCGGAAGGACCGGGACGGCGCGCGGCAGGCGTTCCTCGCCGGCCGCCAGAAGCTGGGCAAGCCGGACGCGCTGGCGCCGGAGCTCGCCGAGCTCGCCGCGCTCGAGGGCGACTTCCCCACGTCGGCGCAGGAGTGGCTCCAGGCGATGAAGAAGCTGCCCGGCTACCGTGCGAGCGCGCTCGCCTACCTGCGGTCGGCGCCGGAGCACCAGCGCAAGGACGTGCTCGCGACCATCGCGAAGGACCCGTCGCCGGAGGCACACCGCCTCGATGCCGAGCTGCGTGCGCGCTGGGGCGATCCCCTTGGCGCCTATGAGCGCCTCGTCGCGTCGCTGCCCGCCGAGAAGGCGCAGCAGGTGGAGGTGCTCCGGCTCTTCGGCGAATCCCTGCGTGGCCAGACGTCGCCGCAGGCGCGCGTCGCGTACGGACGCACGCTGGAGGCCGTGGCGGCACGCACGTCGGGCTCGCAGGCGCAACGGCTGCGCCTCGACGCCGCACAGGCCTATCTCGACGGTGGCGACCGGGTCTCGGCGCGGCGCATGCTCACGGGGCTCGCGGACGAGGGCGGCGCCCCGGCCAACCTCACGGCGCCCGCGACGACGACGCTGGTGCGCCTGCTGGTGGAGGAGGGCAAGTTCGACGAGGCGGAGCAGCGCCTGGCCGCCACCCGGGGCAAGCTGCCCGCGGACGATGCCGCCGAGCTCACGCGACGCGTGGCCCTGGGCTGGGCCCGCAGCGGCAAACTCGACCGGGCCGACCGCATGGTGGCCGGCGACAGCTCGGTGAACGGTCTCGCGCTGCGCGGCGAGCTCAAGCTCCTGCACGGCGAGGTGGGGGAGGCGAAGGACCTGCTGCAGCAGGCGGGTCCGTTCGCCGGCTCGCGCGAGGACGCCACCGAGCGCACGATGCTGCTGGCCCTGCTGCAGCCGATGGAGGCGGATACGGTGCCCGAGATCGGCACCGGCTTCCTCGCCCTCGCGCGGGCCGACACGAACGCGGCGGTGGCGGCGTTCACATCGCTGGCCGGGCGGCTGCCGCCCGACAAGGGCGGGGCGGAGGCACGGCTCCTCGCCGGCCGGCTCGAGGCGCGGCGCGGCCACGTGAAGGAAGCCGAATCCCTGCTTCGTGCCACGGCCTCTACGAAGGAAGCGGCGGCGGCGCCCGCGGCGCTGCTCGAGCTCGGGCGGCTGCTGGCCCGGGGTGGCCGCAGCCTGGAGGCCGTCGGCGTGCTGGAGCAGTTGATCCTCGACCACCCCAGGAGCGCGCTCGTGCCGCAGGCCCGGCGGGCCATCGACGAGGCGCGCGGAGCGGTGCCACCCACATGACGACGGTTTCCCGGCGCGACGTGCTCGCGATGATGGGGGTGACGCTGCTGCCCCTCTGGGTGCGGCGCGCCGCACCGAGCCGCGCCCCCTGGCTGCTGCTGCCGATGGACGACGTGCAGGCGGAGCACCTGAAGGCCTACGGCGTGACCTATCGCGCCATCGGGCGCGGGGTGAAGGCCGAGTGGCTGCTGAACTACCGCGGCGGCTCGTTCCTGCTGCCCAACGACGCGGCGGCGGCGCGGGACGCGGCGCTCGCGGGGGTCACGGTGGAGGGGCTCGACGACGGCGCGGTGATGAACATCCGCGGCGAGATCGCGGGCTCCAACATGGATGCGGTGCCGCTGGAGAAGTCGCCGAAGATGGCGGTCTATGCCCCGCCGAACGCCGCGCCGTGGGACGACGCGGTGACGATGGCGCTCAACTACGCCGGCATCCCGTTCGACAAGCTGTGGGACTTCGAGGTGGCGCGGGACGGCCTGCGCACCTACGACTGGCTGCACCTGCACCACGAGGACTTCACTGGGCAGTTCTCGAAGTTCTACCTGAACTACGCCGGCTCGCCCTGGCTCGCCGACATGGTGAACCGGAACCGCGAGGCGGCCACGAAGCTCGGGTTCGCGAACGTGCCGGCGCTCAAGCGCGCTTCGGCGGAGGCCATCGCGGCGTTCGTCGAGCGGGGCGGGTTTCTCTTCGCGATGTGCACCGCCACCGAGACGCTCGACCTGGCGCTCGCGAGCGGCGGGACCGACATCGCGGCGTCGTACGCGGACGGCACGCCGATGGACCCGGCCGCCAACCAGAAGCTCGACTGGAACCGGGCCCTCGCCTTCCAGGGCGCGCGGCTGGAGATGAGCCCCACCACGCCCGTCTTCTCCGACATCGACGGTCACCAGGTGAACTCCGGCGACCGCCGCCAGCAGCTGGGCACCTTCGCGCTCTTCAACTTCAGCGCGAAGGTGGACCCGGTGCCCACGATGCTGGTGCAGAACCACCGGCAGGTGATCCCGGACTTCTACGGCCTCACGACGAGCTTCATGCGCCGCACCCTCAAGCCCAGCGTCACCGTCATGGGCGACGAGCAGGGGGCGCCGTGGGCCAAGTACATCCACGGCGAGCGGGGGCAGGGCACGTGGACGTTCTACGGGGGGCACGACCCGGAGGACCCGCAGCACCAGATCGGCGACGCGCCGACGGACCTGTCGCTGCATCCGCATTCGCCGGGATATCGGCTGATCCTGAACAACGTGCTCTTTCCGGCAGCGAAGAAGAAGGAACTCAAGACCTGACCCCGATGTCATCCTGAGCGCAGCGAAGGACCTGCTGGAATGCCGAGCAGGTCCTTCGTCGCTTCGCTCCCCAGGATGACGATGCACTTTCGAGCCATGGCTTCGGCCTGTATTCGGACCCCGATTCCGCTAGATTTGCCCCCGATGCAGCGCCCCTCCGACGTCACCTCCCGCATCGCCCCCGGCGTCCGCACCTTCCTGGCCCAGGAGATCGAGGCCGCGGAGGGGCGGGAAGTGTCGTTCGTGGCGACGGTGGACCGCGACGGCAACGTCACCGGCGCGCGCGTGGTGGCGCGCGGCACCGTGGACCGGGTGCTGGCCCTCGGCGGGGTGGCGGGCCCCGGCGAGATGCTGCTGCACAACCATCCGAGCGGGCACCTCTCGCCCTCGGGCGCCGACCTCAACGTGGCCGCCCAGCTGCACGACAACGGCGTCGGGTTCGGCATCATCTCGAACGACGCGACGCGGCTCTACGTGGTCGTGGAGGTGCCGCGGAGCCGCACCTTCGAGCGGCTCGACGCCCTCGACATCGTGGCGGAGCTGGGCGAGCACGGCCGCGTCGCCCGCGCCCTCGGCGCGTTCGAGGACCGCCAGGGCCAGCGCGACATGTGCGCCCATCTCGTGGACGGCTACAACGACGGCGGCGTGCTGCTGCTCGAGGCGGGCACGGGCGTGGGGAAGAGCTTCGCCTACCTGGTGCCGGCGCTCGCGTGGGCGAAGGCGAACGGCGAGCGCACGGTGGTGAGCACCAACACCATCAACCTGCAGGAACAGCTCGTCGGCAAGGACCTGCCGTTCCTCAGGAAGGCGCTGGGCGACCAGGACTGGTCGCCCAGCTTCGCGCTGCTCAAGGGCTGGCGGAACTACCTCTGCCTTGCGCGCATGCACCAGGCGGTGGGCGCGCAGCGCACGCTGCTCGAGCCCGACAAGTTCGACGAGCTCACCAACATCGCCTCCTGGGCCGGCCGCACGCAGGACGGCACCCTCGGCGACCTGCCGGCGCCGCCCTCGCCCGAGGTGTGGGACGAGGTGAGCGCCGAGTCGGACCTGTGCCCGCGCATCCGCTGCGAGCACTTCGACCGCTGCTTCTTCTTCCGCGCGCGGCGCGTCGCGGCGCAGGCCGACGTCGTGGTGGTGAACCATCACCTGCTCGCGGCCGACCTCGGCGTGCGGAAGGCCACGGACAACTGGCAGGAGGCGGCGGTGCTGCCGCCCTACCAGCGCCTGGTGCTCGACGAGGCGCACCACCTCGAGGACGTGGCGGCAAGCCATCTCGGCCAGCAGGTGTCGAGCCGCGGCGTGCGGCGCCTGCTCGGGCGCTTCGAGCGCAACGGCCGCGGCCTCGCGCCGACGCTGATGCGCGAGCTGATGTCCACCGACGACCTGCTCGCGCGCGCCAGCCTCGACCTGATGCGCGAGCGCATGCTGCCGGGGCTCGCTGATGCGCGGCGCGCGAGCGAGCAGCTGTTCCAGCGGCTGCACTGCCTGGTGGCGGAGATCCCGGGCGGACAGAAGCGGCTCGACGAGGAGTTCCGCGAGGACCCGGTCTGGAAGGACGGGCTCACGCGCGAGCTCGAGGCGGTGCTCATCGCCCTCAAGACGCTGCGCGACGTGGTCGAGACGGTGACCGACCGCCTCGAACAGGCCGAGAACACCGACCGGCGCATGCGGCTCCTGCTGGAGCTGCGCGCGGTGCTCAACCGGCTCGAGAGCGTCTCGGAGACGCTCGACCGCACGCTCCGGCCCGCTGCCGGCGGCGAGCCCGTCGTGCGCTGGATCGAGCGCACGGGCCGGCAGGGCAACGAGGTCACGCTCTCCGCCGTACCGCTCGACCTGGCGCCCGTGCTGCGCGAGCTGCTGTTCGACAAGTGCCGCACGGTGGCGCTCACCAGCGCCACGCTCGCGGCCGGGGGCGACTTCGGCTTCATCGAGGGCCGGCTGGGCCTGACCGGCACCGATTCGCCCGTCACGACGCGCGAGAGCTTCCCCTCGCCGTTCGACTATCCGAACCAGTGCCTCTTCGGCATCCCCAACGACCTGCCCGACCCGCGCGAGGACGAGGCGAGCCACCTCGACGCGCTGGTGCAGGTCGTCACCGACGTGGCCTACGCCTCCGACGGCGGGATGTTCGTGCTGTTCACGAGCCACCGGGCGCTCAGGCAGGCGGCGAGCGCGCTGCGCATCTCGACCGGCGGGCGCTGGCCGCTGCTGGTGCAGGGGGAGGGCCAGCGTGACCAGCTGCTGCGGCGCTTTCGCGAGTCGGGGAACGCCATCCTCCTCGGCACCGACTCGTTCTGGGAGGGCGTGGACGTGCCGGGCCGCGCACTCCGCGCCCTCGTGCTGGGGAAGCTACCTTTCAAGGTCCCGAGCGAGCCGGTGACGTCGGCGCGGCTCGAGCGGCTGAGCGAGCAGGGGGAGGACGGCTTCATGGGCTACCTGCTGCCGCACGCCGCGCTCAAGCTCAAGCAGGGATTCGGGCGGCTGATCCGCAGCAGCCAGGACGTCGGCGTGGTGCTGCTGCTCGACGCGCGCGTGGTGAACAAGCGCTACGGCCCGCTGGTGCTGAGCGGGCTCCCCCGGGCCGACAAGGTGGTGGGGACGTGGCGCCAGGTGCTCACGCGCTGCGAGGACTTCTTCGCGCGACACGGCATAGGAGCGCTTCCATGACGCTGGTGGTGCAGCCCACGAAGATCGTCTGCATCGGCCGCAACTACGCGGCGCACGCCAGGGAGCTCGGCAACGAGGTGCCGCCCGAGCCGCTCATCTTCCTCAAGCCGCCCAGCGCGCTGCTGCCGCCGGGGGCGGCGATCGTGGTGCCGCCGCAGTCGAAGCGGGTGGAGCACGAGGCCGAGATCGGCGTCGTGATCGGCGCCCGCGCGAAGGACGTCTCGGAGCAGGACGCGATGGCGTACGTGGCGGGCTTCACCTGCGTCAACGACGTCACCGCGCGCGACCTGCAGAAGACGGACGGCCAGTGGAGCCGCGCCAAGGGGTTCGACACCTTCTGCCCCATCGGGCCGACGGTGATGACGGGCCTCGACTACCGCACGCTCGAGGTGATCTGCCGCGTGAACGGCACCGTGCGCCAGCACGGGTACGCGCGCGACATGATGTACGGCATTCCGTTCCTGGTGAGCTACGTGAGCGGCATCATGACGCTCGAGCCCGGTGACGTGATCGCGACGGGGACGCCGGAAGGCGTCGGCCCGCTCGTGCCTGGTGACATGGTGGAGGTGGAGATTCCCGGGATCGGCCTGCTGGCCAACCCCGTGACGGGAAAGGGCACCGCATGATCCGCTTCAGCGACCGACTCAACGCGCTCCCGGGCTATCCGCTCGCGGAGATCCCGTCCATCAAGCGCCGCCTCGCGGCGGCCGGCATGGACATCATCGACCTCGGGGCCGGCGACAACGACACGCCGCCGCCGCCCTCGGTGGTGAAGGCCATGCAGGCCGCGCTCGAGAACCCCGCCCTCAGCAAGTACGGGTTCCAGCAGGGCCACTTCCCGTTCCGTGAGGCCATCTCGCGCTGGGTGCTGCGCCGCTTCGGCCAGACGTTCGACCCGACCACCGAGGTGCTGCCGCTGCTGGGCTCGAAGGAAGGCCTGTCGCACCTGCCGCACGCGGTGATCAACCCGGGCGACGTGGCCATCGTGCCGGAGCCCGGCTACCAGGCATACATCGGCGGGGCGCTGCTGGCGGGTGCGGAGCCCTACATCGCGCCGCTGCGCCCGGAGCGGGACTTCCTGCTCGAGCTCGACGACGTGCCGGCCGACATCCTGTCGCGCGCGAAGATCGTGTTCGTCAACTACCCGAACAACCCCACGGCTGCCATCGCCACGCGCGAGTATCTCGAGCGCACCGTGGCCACGTGCCGCAAGCACGGCATCCTGCTGGCCTACGACAACGCCTACTGCGAGCTCACCTTCGACGGCTACGTGGCGCCGAGCATTTTCGAGATCGAGGGCGCGCGGGAAGTCGCCATCGAGTTCTTCTCCCTCTCGAAGAGCTACTCGATGACCGGCTGGCGCATCGGCTTCGCGGTGGGGGCGGCGCCGCTCATCGGCGCGCTGACGCGCGTGAAGTCGTACACCGACACCGGCCCGTGGCTGGCCATCCAGCAGGCGGCGATCACTGCCCTCGACAACTCCGATGCCCTCGTGGCGCCCGTGCGCGCGGAGCTGGCGCGCCGGCGCGACGCGGCCGTGGCGGCACTGGTGGCCAACGGCTTCACGTGCGCGGCGCCGAAGGCGGCGATGTATCTCTGGATTCCGCTCCCGGCCGGGGTGGACTCCAAGGCGTTCGCGATGAAGGCGCTCGAGGAGACGGGCGTCGTGGTGCTGCCGGGCAGCGGCTTCGGACCGGCGGGGGAGGGCTTCTTCCGCATTGCCCTCACCGTGGGGGCGGAGCGCATCGCGGAAGCGGTGAAGCGGCTCGGCACCGTGCTCCAGGAGACCCGTCGCGGCGCCCTCGCCGCCGCTCGCTGAGCGGCCGGCATGAAGCTCATCGATACCGACGAGACGATCATGATCGTCACCGGCGGGGGCATCTCCGCCGAGGAGCGCGACCGGCCGCTGGCGTACTGGCTGAAGAACGAGATCGACCGGCGGGGCTCCGGGCACCCGTTCCGCCGCGCCGTGGTGGTGAGCGATGCGTGGTACGTGCAGAACCGCGTCTTCCACCTGAACCCCGCCGTGATGATCGGCGGACCCGGCGTGAACCTGGGCGCCCGCGAGTTCGCGGAGAAGCTGCCGATCGTGGTGGCGGAGGGGGAACAGGCGTTCGTGCAGTCGGGCGACGTGCACGAGGTGCCGAAGGTGTGCCTCTGGGGCATCGACGCGTCGGGGACCGCGCGCGCCGTACGGATCTTCGTGGATCGCGAGCTGCTCAGCGGACTGCTGGATCGCATCTGGCGCCTGCGCCCCGACGTCGGGGAGTACGCCTGACGGCTCAGCCGCCCAGCAGGTCCTCGAGCGCCTTGTCGACGACCTCGTAGGTACGGCCCTCGATCAGCCGGCGCAGCACGTCGGCGGTCTCGAGGGGGAGGTTGTCGGGGTAGAGGCGGTCCTTGTCGAACCGCACGATCTGCCCCAGCGGGAACGCGACGACCCGGTCCTCCTCGTCATCCTCCTCGTCGTCCTCGCCGGCCAGTTCCCGCTCGTAGGAGGCGCCGGGCAGCGAATCGGCCCAGGGGGCTTCCTCGTCGTCGTCCTCCTCCTCTTCCTCCTCGTCGTCCTCCTCGTCGTCGTCGCCCTCGAGCAGCTCGATGGGAAGCGCCAGCAGCGCGAAGAGCTGGCACTGGAGCCCCGGAGGCGCTTCGCGCGCCATGAGGACCACGGGCACCGGCTCGCCGAAGAGCTCGAACGCCGTCACCTGCTCCCACGTCTCGGGCGGGATCACGCAGCGCGCGATCAGGCGCTCGCCGCGGTAGGTGCCCATGCACACCATCCCCTCGGGCGTGCGATCGTCCTCGATGAGGCGCACGCTCAGGTCCACCGGCTGCTCGGCCGCGGCCAGCGCGGTGGGCCGGTGCTCGCCCTCCGCAGGCTCCTCGGAAGGGGTCGGGGGCAGGTCGGGCGTGTCCACGATGTCAGGTACCCGCGAGCGCGCGCTTCAGCCGTGCCAGGCTCTCGTCACGGCCCACCACCGCCAGGAGCTCGTTCACGGGCTCGGAGACGGTGGTGCCGGTGAGCACGACGCGGATGGGCTGGAGCGCATCGCCCAGCTTGAGGCCCTTCGACTCGGCGGCGCCCTTGAGCGACTCGAGCAGCTGCTCGGACGTCCACGCCGCGCCGTCGAGCGGGGCGAGCGTCTCGACGGCCACCGACAGCGCCGCCTGGAAGCCGCCGCCCATCTTGACTCGCAGCTTCTCGGCCTTGTCGTCGGGCACGATGCGGGAGGCATCGAGCCGGATCGCCACCTGCTCGGCGAGCTGCACGATGGTGCGGGAGCGCTGCTTGGCGGCGTCGATGACCGGGGCCAGCTCGCGCGCGCCGGTCTCGACGCCCAGACGCTCGAGCTGGCGGCGCACCGCGGGCTCGAGCTCGGCGGCGGGGAGCTTCGAGAGGTACTGGCCGTTCATCCACTCGAGCTTCGTGACGTCGAACACCGCCGGCTTGCTCTGGATGGCCTCGAGCGAGAAGAGGGCGATCATCTCGTCCTCGGCCATGATCTCGCGATCCTCGCCCGGCGACCAGCCGAGGAGGGCGAGGAAGTTGCGCATGGCGGCGGGCACGATGCCCTGGTCCTGGTAGTCGCCGACGGCGGTGGCGCCGTGGCGCTTCGAGAGCTTCTTGCCGTCCTGGCCCAGGATCATGGGCACGTGTGCGAAGACGGGCGGCACCAGGCCCAGCGCGCGATAGAGCGCGATCTGCTTGGGCGTGTTCGAGACGTGGTCGTCGCCGCGGATGACGTGCGTGATGCGCATCGCGATGTCGTCGGACACCACGGCGAGGTTGTAGATGGCCGAGCCGTCGCTGCGCAGGATGACGAAGTCATCGATGTCGTTGCCCTGGAAGCTGATGCGCCCGTGCACGGCGTCGTCCCAGGCGATCTCCTCGTCGGGCACGAGGAAGCGGATGGTGAACGGGAGGCCACGCAACACGCGCTCGTCGATCTCGCCGGCGGTCAGGCGCAGGCAGCGGCGATCGTAGCGGAAGGCGCCCTTGTTGGCCTCGGCGGCGGCGCGCTGGGCGTCGAGATCCTCGCGGGTGCAGAAGCAGCGGTACGCCTTGCCCTCGGCGAGCATGCGCTCGGCGTCGGCCCGGTGCTGGTCTCCGTTGGCACCCTGGAACAGCGGGCCCTCGTCCCACGTGATGCCGAGCCAGCCGAGGCCGTCGAGGATGACCTGGGTGTGGGCCTCGGTGCTGCGCTCCTTGTCGGTGTCCTCGATGCGAAGCACGAAGGTGCCGCCCGTCTTCCTGGCGTAGAGCCAGTTGAAGAGGGCCGTGCGGGCGCCGCCGACGTGGAGGTAGCCGGTGGGCGAGGGGGCGAAGCGCGTGCGGACGGACATGGGAGGCGGACTCTAGGGACGGGCCGGCAAGAGTCCAGACGGGTTTGGCCCGCCTCCCGCCTTGCGTCTTCGGGCCCGGCCCCGTAGTTTGCCGCCCATGGCCAACCGGGTCCGTCCTAGCCACCTCGT
>DASUOW010000293.1:0-2214 GCA_036276435.1 Gemmatimonadales bacterium | reverse complement strand
CGAAGGACGCGTCCGCCTTCCGCGCGTACGGCCGCATGCAGGTCATCGACGTGAGCGACCTGAAGCAGCCGAAGTCGGTGGCGTTCTACGAGCCCGAGTACGGCGGGGTGCACAACATCTGGGTGGCGGGCGACACGCTCTACATGGGGGCGTACAACGCCGGCTTCCGCGCCTTCGACATCTCCGGCGAGCTCAAGGGCGACCTGCGCGCCCAGCAGCGCGAGATGGTGCACGTCAACACGGCCGACATGGAAGGCCACTCGAAGAACAGCGCGATGACCTGGGGCGTCGTGGTGCGCGACGGCCTGGCCTACGTCAACGACATGAACAACGGGCTCTGGGTGGTGAAGATGGAGCCGCGGCGCGAGGAGCCGAAGCCGCTGACGCCATGAGAACGGCACTCGCCGTCCTGGCGCTGGCGGCCGTGCTGCTCCCCTGCTCCGCGATGGCGCAGGGGAAGAAGCGCGCGGCGACGCCGGCGGGCCCGGACAAGGACTACCTCGTCTACATCGGCTCGGAAGCCACCGACGAGGTGGCGCTGGTGCGCTTCGGGCCGAAGGGCGCGAAGGTGGAGCGCGTCAACGCCGTCGGGATGATGCCGTCCGATCCGGACGGCCCGCACGGCGTCGGCGTCTCGGCCGACGGGCGGACGTACTACGTGTCCACCGCGCACGGCGTGCCGTTCGGCTACCTGTGGAAGTACACGACGGTGGGCGACAGCGCACGTGGCCGGGTGGAGCTGGGGATGTTCCCGGCCACGCTGCAGGCCTCGCCCGACGGCGCGTTCGTGTACGTGGTGAACTTCAACCTGCACGGCGAGATGGTGCCGTCGTCGGTGTCGGTGGTGGCGGCCGACGAGATGATCGAGGTGGCGCGCATCACCACCTGCAAGATGCCCCACGGCTCGCGGCTCAACCCCCAGGGGACGAAGCACTACTCGGCGTGCATGATGGACGAGACGATGGTCGAGATCGACACGCGCTCGCTCGCGGTGTCGCGCCACTTCATGCTCACGAAGGGCAAGGAGCACGGCATGACGGGGGCGCCCGCGCAGATGGCGGGCGGTGCGCACGACATGGGGGGCCACGGCCTCGAGCAGCCGAAGGGGCCGGACCAGTCCACCTGCTCGCCCACGTGGGCGCAGCCGGGCGCGGACGGCTCGAAGGTGTACGTGGCGTGCAACCGCACCAGCGACATCGTCGAGGTGGACGTGAACACCTGGACGATGTCGCGGCGCCTGCCGGCCGGGAACGGCGTCTACAACCTCGCCGTCACCCGCAACGGGAAGTACGTCATCGGCACCAACAAGCGGGACCAGTCGGTGTCGGTGGTGGACCTCGCGAGCGGCAAGGAGGCGGCGCGCATCAAGACGAAGCGGAAGGTGGTGCACGGCGTCGTCGTGTCGCCGGACGACCGCTACGCCTTCGTGAGCGTGGAGGGCATCGGCTCCGAACCCGGGACGCTCGAGGTGATCGACCTGCAGCGGATGCAGTCGGTGGCGCAGGTGGACGTCGGGCAGATGGCGGGCGGGATCGACTTCTGGAAGATGGAGCCTCCGGCGCCCTAGCGCGCCGGATCCTTCGCGCGCTCGAGCGCCTCCACGCGCGCCTCGAGCCGCGCGAGCCGCATCGCCTCCTCGCTCGCGGCCTGGCCCGTGTGCGCCACGCCGTCGCGCGGTGCGTGCACTGGCATCGTCGGCGCCACGACGTGGGCCAGGGCCGCGACGGAGCCGCTCGGCGGGCGGGCCGCGCCCCGTCCGGCGAGGTGCAGGAAGGTCCGCCCGATCCACCCCATCCACACCACACGGAACAACCGCTCGCCCACGGTCGCCCGGAACGGGTTGCGCAGCAGGCCGATCAGGGCCATGCCGAGCAGGATGGCGGCGGAGACGAGCATGACCACCATCGGCCTGGGCACCCGGTAGAGCCCTGGCGCCACCTCGATGCGGCTCCGCATCGCCACGGCGACGAGGATCAGGGCCGTCACGATCATCCCCGCGAACATCCGGACCGAGAACCGGCGGCGACGCCGCACCTCCGGCCGCAGGCGCAGCCGGGCGCGCTCGCCCTCGCGCTCGTCGAGCAAGCGGCCGAACCCCGTCAGGATGTCTGCGGGCGAGAACCCCGCCTCCACCACCCGCCGCGCCCCCGCGATCGTCGTCGCGAAGCGCCCCCAGAGCACGGCCACGAGGAAGACGGCGGGCAGCGCGATGTC
>DASUOW010000292.1:0-10606 GCA_036276435.1 Gemmatimonadales bacterium | reverse complement strand
GGTGGGCTCGACCTGCGATGCGGGCCAGGCGGTGGCCGACCTGACCGGCACGTCGCTGACATTCACCGGGCTCGACCTGACGTCCGCCCTCGGCGATGGCGATGCGTCCACCATCGACGGGGAGGTGACCTGGTAGACGATTACCGGTCACCGGGCCGGGATGGCGCACGTCCTGCTCATCACTCACCTCGCGGGGGCCGCCGACGCTGTCGGCGGCCCCCGCGCCCGGCTCCGGCCGCGGAGGCCGGCGCCCGGGGCCGCCGCGACCGGGGCGGGGGAGATTCCCGCTTATCGCCATGTCAGCGATATATTTACGAGCTTCACAGCCCGGCTCGTCCGAGCCGCGGCCCCACGCCGGACAGGGACACATGCCGTTTACCGACGAATGGCTGGCTGCGACGGTTCAACCGTTGCTGCCGACTGGGGAACTGGAGAAGATCCGGTCGGCCTCGCAAGCTGCCCCGGTGTCCCTGTGGTTGACGCTGACGGAACGGCGTCTGGTGACGGACGAGCAGATCCTCGGGGCGGTGGCCAAGCGCTTCCGCCTGCCGGTGGCCGACCTCGGGCAGTTCGATCCGCGGGTGCGCGACTCGGTGCCCGAGAGCCTGGTGCGCCGCTTCATGGTGCTGCCGCTCCGGCTCACCGATTCCTACCTCGAGGTCGCCACCTCGAGTCCCTTCGACATCGAAGCCGAGAAGCTGCTCGCGTTCGCGAGCGGGCGCGAGGTGCGCCTGCTCCTCGCCTCGCCGCGCCGGCTGCGGGACCGTATCGACGAGCTGTACCGGCCCGCGGACGAGGCGGTGCAGCGGCTGCTGGGCGGGCTCGAGGACGCGGAAGTCACGCAGCTGGAGGACGAGGACGGCGTCGATGCCGGCGCCGCGGCGGCGGAGGCCGCCGCCGCGCCGATCGTGCGGCTGGTGGACATGATGCTCGCCGACGGCATCGCGAGCCGCGCCAGCGACGTGCACATCGAGCCGGTCGAGGGCGGCGTGGTGGTGCGCTACCGCATCGACGGCGTGCTGCGGCAGGTCATGAAGATCCCGCGCTCGGCGGGCGTGCCGCTCATCTCGCGCATCAAGATCATGTCGGGCCTCGACATCGCCGACCGGCGCCGGCCGCAGGACGGCCGCGCGCGCGTGGCGGTGAACGGCACCCCCGTGGACCTGCGCGTCTCGACGCTGCCCGCGACGCACGGCGAGAAGGTCGTGATCCGCGTGCTCAACCAGCGCGCCACGGTGCTCTCGCTCGAGTCGCTCGGCATGTACGAGGACGAGCGTCGCGCGCTGTCCCGCCTGCTCGAGCACAAGGAAGGCATCGTGCTCGTGACGGGCCCCACGGGCTCGGGAAAGACGACGACGCTGTACTCCGCGCTCCGCCTGGTGCAGCACGAGGGCGTGAACATCGTCACGGTGGAAGACCCGGTGGAGTACCGGCTGGGCGAGAACATCGTGCAGGTGCAGACGAACGAGAAGGCGGGTCTCACCTTCGCCTCCGCGCTCCGCTCGATCCTGCGCCAGGACCCCGACGTGGTGCTCGTCGGCGAGATCCGCGACCACGAGACGGCGCAGATCGCGGTGCAGGCGTCGCTGACGGGCCACCTGGTTCTCTCCACGCTGCACACCAACGACGCGCCCAACGCGGTGACGCGCCTGGTGGACATGGGCATGGAGGCGTACAAGATCGCCTCCGCACTGCGCGGGGTCGTGGCACAGCGGCTCATGCGCCGCCTCTGCCCGGCCTGCCGGCAGGAGACGACCGACGCGGTGCCGGAGCGGCTGCTGAAGCACGTGCCCAAGGGCCGCGTGCTCTACCGGGCGGTGGGCTGCCACGAGTGCGCCATGACCGGCTATCGCGGCCGCTTCTGCATCGTGGAAGTGCTGACGATGTCGCCCGACTTGGAGCAGCGCATCGGCGCGGGCGCCACCGCCGACCGGATCGCCGAGGCGGCGCGCGGCGCCGGGATGCGCTCGCTGTGGGAGAGCGGGCTGCGCCACGTGCTCGACGGCGAGAGCACCGTCGACGAGCTGCTGCGCGTCACCGACGTGCCGCACGAGGACGCGGGCCCGCGCGCCGCCTCGCCGCTGGCCGCGGCTCCGCCGGCACCGACCATGGTGCCCAGCACGCCGCCGGCATCGCTCGCGACGGAATTCGGCGAATCGGTCTTCGAGCTGGTGGAGGACATCGCGCCGCCGGCCGAATCGGCGACGGGCCCGGGCCGAGGGCGCTGCGTGCTGCTCGTCGAGGACGAGGACCAGCTGCGCCGCGTCATGAAGGACCTGCTCGAGCGCGAGGGCTACAAGGTGGTCGAGGCCCGCGACGGCGCGCAGGCGCTCGACGAGGTGGACCGCCACGCGCCCGACCTCATCATGCTCGACCTCAACCTGCCGGGTCTCGACGGGTACGGCGTGCTGCAGCGGCTCCGCTCGCGACCGTCCACCAGCGACATCCCGGTGATCGTGCTCACCGCCAAGGGCGACGAGGACAACGAAGTGCGGGTGTTCCAGCTCGGTGCCGACGACTTCCTCACCAAGCCGTTCCGCGCCAAGGCGCTCTCGGCGCGCCTCGACGCCGTGCTGAGCCGCCGGCGCGCGTCCTGACCGCGGTGGGCGCGCTCGACCTCATCAAGCCCGCTGTCCGGGCGCAGCCGCCGTACACGCTGGCGGCGCTCGAGACGGTGCGGAAGCTCAACCAGAACGAGAGCCCGTACGACGTGCCCGAGGCGCTCAAGCGCGAGATCGCCGAGCGGGTGATCACGTCGCGCTGGCAGCGGTATCCGGAGTTCGTGCCGGCGGGCCTGCTCGCCCGGCTCTCGGCGACGTACGGCTGGGCCGCCGACGGCATCCTGGTGGGCAACGGCTCCAACGAGCTCATCCAGGCCACCCTCTCCGTCTGCCTGAGCGAGGGCGACGTGGTGGTGGCGCCGGCGCCGACGTTCTCGCTCTACCGGCTGCTGACGAGCGTCTACGGCGGCCGCTACGTGCCAGTGCCGCTCGGGGCCGACTTCGCGTTCGACGTGGACCGGATCATCGACACGGCCGTCCGCGAGCGGGCGAAGGTGGTTATCCTCTGCTCGCCCAACAACCCGACCGGCTCGGCGCTGCCCGACGGCGCGGTGGAGCGGGTGCTCGCCGGGACGGACGCGCTCGTGCTGTGCGACGAGGCCTACCAGGATTTCGGCGGCCCGAGCGCCATCGGCGCCATGGCGGACGACGACCGCGTGGTCGTGCTCCGCACCTGGTCCAAGGCCCTCGGCATGGCGGGGCTCCGCTTCGGGCTCAGCCTGTCGCACGCGGCGGTGGCGCGCGAGATCGCCAAGGCGAAGCTGCCCTACAACGTGAACCTCGTCACCCTCACGGCGGCGGAAGTGCTGCTGGGGCACGAGGAGTTGCGCCGGGCCAACATCGAGCGCATCGTGGCTTCGCGGGACCGGGCGTTCGCGCGGCTGGGGACCATTCCCGGGATGCGGGTGTACCCGAGCGCGGCCAACTTCTTCATCGTTCGCTTCGAGCAGGCGTCGCCGCGGGACGTCTTCCTGCGGCTGCACGAGCGCCACGGCATCCTGGTCCGCGACGTCTCGTCCGTGCCCGAACTGCAGGGGTGCCTGCGGATCTCCGTGGGCACCGACGAGGACATGGACGCGGTGGAGACGGCCCTGCGCGAGATCCTTGCGACGTGATACGTGTCCTTGCTCATTGCGAGGAGCGAGCGCAGCGAGCGACGAAGCAATCCCGGTGCATGGAGCAGGACGCCGTCCGCGCGCACCGGGCTCCGCTCCATGCACCCGGATTGCTTCGGCCCCTGCGGGGCCTCGCAATGAGCACGTGACCTTCACCCGATCGACGACCCCCATGCCCCGCACCGCCGAGATCCGCCGCACCACGAAGGAGACCGACCTCCTCGTCCGCCTCGACCTGGACGGGACCGGGCGCGCCGAGGTGCGCACCGGCATCGGCTTCTTCGACCACATGCTCGACGCGTTCGCGCGGCACGGGCTGTTCGACCTCGTGGTGCAGGCGCAGGGCGACCTGCACGTGGACGGCCACCACACGGTGGAGGACACGGGCATCGCGCTCGGGCAGGCGATCGCGCAGGCGCTCGGTGACCGGCGCGGCATCCGCCGCTACGCCGACGCGTGCGTCCCGCTGGACGAGTCGCTGGTGCGCGCCGTGGTGGACGTGTCGGGCCGCCCGTACCTCTGGTACCAGGTGGACATCCCCAAGTGGCAGATGCTGGGGGACTACGACGTGTTCCTGACGCCGGAGTTCTTCCGTGCGCTGGTGACCAACGCGCAGCTCACGGCGCACATCGACCTGCTGCGGGGCGACAACCCGCACCACATCGTCGAGTCCGCCTTCAAGGCGTTCGCGCGCGCGCTCGACGCGGCGACGTCGATCGACCCGCGGGTGCAGGGCGTGCCGTCCACGAAGGGCTCGCTGTGATCGTCGTCGTGGACTACGGCGTCAACAACCTGGCGAGCGTGGTGCGGGCCCTGGCGGCGGGCGGCCACGAGGCCACGCTGGCGGCCGACCCCGAGGTGGTGCGCCGCGCCTCCCGCGTGGTGATGCCGGGCGTAGGGCACTTCGCCCGCGCCGCGCAGAACCTGGCCGCGAGCGGCCTCGGTGACGCGGTGCGCGAGGTGGCGCGGAGCGGCCGGCCGGTCATGGGCATCTGTCTCGGCATGCAGCTCTTCTTCCCCACCAGCGAGGAGGCGCCGGGCGCGGCGGGCCTCGGGCTGCTGGAGGGCACCGTGCGGCGCTTCCGCACCGAGCTGCCGGTGCCGCACGTGGGCTGGGCCCGCGTGGAGCCCACGGCGGCGGGACGCGCGCACGGGGCGCTCGCGCCGGTGTTCCCCGAGGGCGGGTCCGAGTTCTTCTATCACGTGCACAGCTATCACCCGGACGAGCTGCCGGACGGCAGCGCGCTCGCGTTCGCCGACTACGGCGAGCGGTTCGCCACCATCGTGGGCCGCGGCAACGTGCTCGGCGCACAATTCCACCCCGAGAAATCGCAACGCGCGGGCATCGGACTGCTCTCGGCGTTCGCCGGATGGACGCCATGACGCGCTTCGAAGTGTCGCTGGTGGACGTGCTCGTGCTGCGTGGCACGGGCGCCTCCATCGAATGTCTCGCCCTCCGGCGCGCGGCCGGCGGCCGCTGTCCCGGCTCCTGGGAAACGGTGCACGGCCACATCGAGTACGGCGAACGGCCGTCCGAGGCGGCGCTGCGCGAGGTGCGGGAGGAGGCGGGGCTCGCGCCGGCGAAGCTCTACAACCTGAGCCGCGTCGAGACGTTCTACATGCACCGCACCGACTCGCTCGCCTTCGTGGCGGTGTTCGTGGCCTTCGTGGAGCCGGGCGCCGAGGTGCGCACGGGCCCGGAGCACGACGCGCACGAGTGGCTGCCGGTGGCCGCGGCGATGGAGCGGCTCGCGTGGCCGCGCGAGCGGCGCTGCCTCGCCGATGCCGTGCAGATGCTCGGCACCGGGGATGCGGGTGCACTGGAGGACGTGCTCTTCGTATGCTAGCCCGCCGCCTGATCCCCTGCCTCGACGTGGCCGACGGCCGCGTCGTGAAGGGCGTGCACTTCGAGTCGCTGCGCGACGCGGGCGATCCGGTGGAGCAGGCCGCGCGGTACGACGCCGAGGGCGCCGACGAGCTGGTGTTCCTCGACATCACGGCGAGCCACGAGCGGCGCGACACCACGGCGGGGATGGTCGCCCGCGTCGCGGAGGCCATCTACATCCCGTTCACGGTGGGCGGCGGCATCCGGTCCGTCGAGGACGCGGGCCGGCTGCTCCGCGCCGGCGCCGACAAGGTGGCGGTGAACACCGCTGCCGTGCGCGACCCGCAGCTCATCCGCCGGCTCGCCGACAGCTTCGGCAGCCAGTGCGTGGTCGTGGCGGTGGATGCCAAGCGGGTGGACGGCCGGTTCACCGTGATGGTGACGGGCGGCCGCGACCCGACGGACCTGGAGGCCATCGCCTGGGTGCAGGAGGCCGCCGACCTCGGGGCGGGGGAGATCCTGCTCACCTCGATGGACCGCGACGGCACGCAGGCGGGCTACGACCTGCCGTTGACGTCGGCGGCCGCGCAGGCGGTGCGCATCCCGGTGATCGCGTCGGGGGGCGCGGGCTCGCTGCCGCATCTCGCCGAGGCGCTCGAGGCCGGTGCGCACGGCGTGCTGGCGGCGTCGATGTTCCATTTCCGCGGCACCACGCTCGCGGAAGCCCGCGCCTACCTTCGCGAGCGCGGCTACCCGGTCCGTCCATGACGCCGACCGTCGTCCCGCTCGCGCTCCTGCTCGCCTCGGCCGCGCCCGCCGCGTGGCCGGGCGACCGCCTGCCCACGCTGGCGCCGTGCGTCCGGCTCGATCGCGCAGGCACCGAGGTGCGGAACGACATGCGGGTGTGCCCGGGTCGCTATCGCATCCCCGCCTCGAAGGGACGGGCGGTGCTCGAGGTGGCGGTCTCCGGGGTGCGGCTCGACCTGTCGGGCGTGGTGATCGAGAGCGGCGACTCGGTGCCCGAGCGCTTCAGCGGCGCCGGGGTGGTGAGCCGGGGCGTGGACAGCCTCGTCGTCACCGGCGGCACCATCCGCGGCTACCGCTTCGGCGTCCTGATCGAGGGCGGGCGCGGCCACGAGGTGCGGGGCGCCAACCTCTCGTTCTCGCGCCACCAGGCGCTGCAGTCCAGCGACTCGGCGTACAGCGAGCGCGACTGGCTCGACATCTTCCACGCCGACTCGGCGGAGAGCTACGGCGCGGGGCTGCTGCTCAAGCGCGTGACCGGCGCCATCGTGGTGGACGTGACGGCGCAGCGCGCCCAGAACGGCATCATGCTGCACGAGGTGCGCGAGGCGCAGCTGTCGGACAACGACGTGTCGCGCAACTCGGGGTGGGGCATCGCGCTGTGGCGCTCGTCGCACAACGTGATCGTGCGCAACAAGGCCAGCCACAACGTCCGCTGCGTCGGGCGCACCTACCGCCGCGGCTGCGACTCGGCGGCGCTGCTGCTGCGGCACCGGAGCGACTCGAACGTCGTCGTGGCCAACGACCTGCGCTACTCGGGCGACGGCTTCTTCCTGAGCGGGCACCGGCCGGGGCTCGATCCCTCCAGCGGCAACCTGGTCACGCGCAACGACGCCACCGGCGCCTACCACAACGCCTTCGAGGCGACGTTCAGCTGGGACAACTCGTTCATCGAGAACCGCGCCGACAGCGCCGACTACGGCTTCTGGCTGGGGTACTCGTCGGGCAGCAGCGTGCGGGGCAACACCATCCTGGGCAGCAGGACGGCGGGCATCGCCATCGAGCACGGCAGCGACAACGAGCTGAGCGGCAACGTCATCATCGGCGGCAAGGACGGCATCCGGCTCTTCACGTCCAGCGGCAGCGACGCCGAGAGCCGGGGCTACCGCATCTACGACAACCTGTTCGCCAAGCTCAGGCGCGGCCTCGTGCTGGAGAACACCTCCCAGCTCAAGGTGCGCGGCAACGTGTTCGACGGGAACGACGACGGCCTCGTGAGCGACAAGGCCGCCAGCGGCGCCGAGGTGGTGGGGAACATCTTCCTGCGCTCGAGCGGGTTCTTCATCCGCGCCGACGAGCTCGACGCGGGGGGCAACTACTGGGGCACGGCGACGCCGGAAGCCACCCGCGAGAAGCTCGCCGGGCGCGTGCTCATCGCGCCCTGGTACTCGGCGTCGGCGGCGGGCTACTAGCGCCGCACCGCCCGTATGGCCGGTGCCTAGAGGTCGTTGGCGTAGCTGACGAACTTGTAGCGCCCGCCGATCTCCACGATCGAGCCGAACATCCGCTTCACCGTCTCCGCGCCGTCCACCGTCAGGCCCACCTCGCACTGGTTCCACTCGCGCACCGGCGCCTGCACCGCGTCGGACGGCTTGCATCCGTGGGTGACGTACCCGAGCCGGCGGCCGCCATACTCGCGCAGGAGCCGCGCGAAGCCCTTGGCGCCGTTGCCCTGGATGAGCGTCCAGAACGAGCCGGGGTCGAGCTCGTACGGGGGGCGACTGTAGGCGTGCGCCGGGTAGTAGAGCCACGCATACTCGCCGCGCGACAGCAGCAGGTTGCCCAGGGCCACCGAGTCCCGCGCGACGGTGGCCGCGAGGAAGGCCTCCACGAGCGCGCGCTCCGACGCCGCGCCGTGCTGCAGGGAGTCCACCGCTGCCAGCCCCGTGCGGAAGCGGCGCAGGTGCTCCTCGATGGGCAGGATGCTGTCGACGATGCGCCCGGGCCGGGCGGTCACGGCCGTGTCGCGCACGGCCGTCGCGGTGGCGGCGCGGTCGGGCGCGGTGCAGGCGACGAGCGTGGCGGCGAGCAGCGGCACGAAGCGGAAAGCGATCATGAGCGGCGGTGATCCGGTTTCGAGGCGAGGGCAAAGGTACGCGGCCGGCATCCCGAGGGATACCGGCCGCTTCCGTTCATGGCACCGCGACGATCAGTTCGCCGCGTAGTTCGTCCAGCCCTGCCACCACTTGGTGCCGGCCGGGTCGGCCGCGCCGACGAAGGTGGTCGGGGTCACGAACGCCCCGGCCTTCGCGAGGATGTTGCCGGTGAAGGTGGAGAGACCGCCCGTGGTCGCCGCGGACCCGGCCAGCGGGGTCCAGTCGAACGCCGCCGCGCTGGTGGGCGCCGTGGGGAGGGCGGTCAGCAGGCTCGCCGCCGTGGTGGCGGCCTGGTAGCGGAGGTCGCGACCGGTCTGGTCGAACGTGACGTTGGTCGAGGCATCGAGCAGGGCCGGCGTCTCGACGACGAGGTGGTTGCGGATGTCGAGCAGGCCCGCCGTCAGGCGCGCGCCGGTGGTGGCGTTGTCGCGCAGGCTCAGGCCGGCGGTCGGGTAGCGACCGATGAGGCCGTTGACGTAGTAGCCGCCGGTGCCGCGGCGCAGCACCATGCCGCGCCCACCGCCCGCCGCCACGGTGACGCCGGCCGGGAAGCCGATCAGCGTGAAGTTGGCGACCAGCGGGACCGTGAAGGGCTGCGAGTCCTGGCCGTTGGCGCACCCGGTGCCGTTGCAGCCGTCGTTCTCGATGGCCTGCGGATCGCCGGAGATGTTGCCGGCGCCCGGACGCGGCTGGAGGTTCCGCGACTGGAAGGCGATCAGGTACTGCAGGCGGCCGATGTAGCCCTCGGACATGTCGAAGTGGTCGTCGCCGGACTCGTAGGAGACGAAGTACTTGCCGTCGACGGCCCCGCCGAACCACTCGAAGGAATCGTCGAGGCCCGAGAGCGACTCGAGGTACTCCATCGTGGTCCCCGAACCGACCGCGGCGAAGGTGTAGCTGTTCAGCTCGGCGTCCTGCGCCGGGCCGAAGCCCGCGAACTCCACGCGGACGTAGCGGAGCGTGCCGCTGTTGTCGGCATTGTCGGTGCCGCCGGCGTAGTTCACGGCCGGGTTCTCGGCCGTCGTGCCGGTGCCCTCGAGGAGGGTCGGATCGGCGCGGTTGATGATGCCGTTGCCGACGATGACGAGGCCACCCCAGTCACCCGGCTGCCGGGTGCCGGCCGCCTGCGACGAGGTGAAGACGATCGGCAGGGCGGCGGTGCCGTTGGCGATGATGCGCGCGCCGCGCAGCACGAAGAGCGAGCTGCCCGTGGTGCCGACGTCGCCCTCGATGCGCGTGCCGGGGGCGATCGTCAGCGTGGCGCCGTTGGCCACCTTCCGGAAGCCCCTGAGGCGGTAGACGTTGTCGACGACCCAGGTGGTGCTGGTGGTGATGTCCGTCGTCACCTCGACGACCGTGCGCCCCGGGGCCAGGGTGGTGGTGGCCACCTCGCTGGTCGGGTCGCTGTTGAGCGACGCGGTGGTCGCCTTCGCCGTGACGCGGTAGCGGTACGTCGTCGACGGGAGCAGGCCGGTGTCGTTGAACGTGCCGACGGTGGGCTCCGCGACCACCGCGAACGTGCCGCCGGTGGCGCCGTCGGCGCGCTCGACGATGTAGCCGACCGCCCCCGTCACGCTGCCGAAGGTGACGCCGATCTCGGTGGAGGAGGTGGCCTGCGCCACCACGTTCGACGGGGTGGCGAGCTTCGTGGAGCCGTTGCCGCCGCCGTCGCTGTCGTTGGTGTCGTCGGAGCAGGCCGCGACGACGAACGCGAGCGCCGCGAGCGCGCCGAGCTTCCGCATCGAAAGGGACATCGAGGATCCTCGTCTGGTGAAGGGGCCGGGCGGGCATATCCCGCCATCGGCCACAAAGGACGACTGCATCGGACACGACGGCATCAACGCACCGTCACGAGTCGGTCACCGACGCACGGCCGGCGCGGTCAGATGGCGCTCCAGGTGAACCCGATCCCGACCTGCCGGCCCGTCAGGTAGCGCTCGCGCACCGCGCTGCCCTGGAACAGCCGGAACGGCGCGTCGAGGATGTTCCTGACGTCGAGCTTGCCGCGCAGGCCGGGCACCACGGGGAAGCGGAGCGAGAAGTCGAGGATGTGCCGGGGCTTCTCGGAGACGTTGGGGAGCGGCAGCTCGCCGGCCTCGGTGATGCGCTCGCCGACCACGTTCCACAGCAGCGTGCTGCTCCAGTTGCCGCCCGGCGAGGTGTAGGTGGTGCCCACGTTCACCACGTAGGGCGCCTGGCCCACCA
>DASUOW010000291.1:0-8545 GCA_036276435.1 Gemmatimonadales bacterium | reverse complement strand
GCCGTCGAGCGGCTCGTGGGCCGACTCCTCGAGCACCTGGGCCCAGATGCGGTGCTCGGGGAGCTGGGCATACCAGGCGGGCGGCGTGTCGGTGCCGTTCGCGAGCCCGTCGGCGCCGTCGAGCAGCAGGCCGAGCTGCTCCTTCGTGATCGGCAGCACCGGCACGCCCGCGTTCCAGAGCAGGAAGGCGTGGTGGACGAATGCGACGAGCTGGTCCATCCCCTCGCCGACGCCCTCCTCGGGGCGGAGCTCGCGCACGAGCGTGGCGACGTCCTTGATCATCAGGAAGCGGTCGCGGTCGCGTGGGTCGTGGCCGGCCTCGGCGAGCGCATCGCGGATGGGAGGGAAGCGCGTATCGGCGATCGGCTCGAAGACGAGCTCGAAGGGGGTCGGACGCATGTCAGGAAAGATAAAGGAAGCCGCCCACGGCCCGGGCAAACGCTTCCGGCTGCTCGACATGCGGGCAATGGCCGCAGGGTGATAGCAGGTGCCACTCGGCCCGCAGCAGGCGCGCGGCGGTCTCGGCGGCCTCGTACGGGATGACGTCCTCGCGTCCGTGCAGCACGAGCGAGGGCACGTCGAGGCGCTCGAGCTCGGGGCGCAGGTCGTAGTCGCCGAGGCTGGACCAGACCTCCTGCTGGGTGCGGCCGACCACCCGGAACGGCGTCAGGTCGCGCACCTTCGAGGGATCGACGAAGTACGGCACCACCGACAGCTCGAAGAGCCGCCGCTGGTACGCCTCCGGGTCCGATTCGCGCAGGCCGCTCTCGCGCAGCCGCGCGCGCTCGGCCTGCAGCGCGGGGTCGAGGTTGCGTCGCGCGAACGTCTCCTCGAAGCGCTGGCGCGCCTCGCGCCAGGCCGGTGCCGGCGAGACGAGGGCGAGCCGCTCCACGCGTGCGGGGTGGGTGACGGCGTACAGCATCGCGAGCAGCCCGCCCCAGGAGTAGCCGCAGATGGTGAGCCGCTCGAGACCCCACAGCTCGCGCAGCGCATCGAGGTCGGCGACGTGCTCCCGCCAGCCCACCGGCACGTCGCGCCCGACGGGCGAGCGGCCGCCGCCGCGCTGGTCGTAGTAGACGAGCTCCCGGCCCTGGGCCACGAGGTCGAAGCCCGGCCGGAGGTAGTCGTGCGAGGCGCCGGGACCGCCATGCAGCATCACCACGGGCGGTCCCGACCCGATGCGCCGC
Organism: Gemmatimonadales bacterium; assembly: GCA_036276435.1. Lineage (GTDB taxonomy): Bacteria > Gemmatimonadota > Gemmatimonadetes > Gemmatimonadales > GWC2-71-9 > JAGGAG01. The sequence continues at coordinate 7,358 of DASUOW010000291.1, read as the reverse complement.
TCATACAGCGACACGCCCCGCACCTCGCGCATCGCCTCAGCCATGGGAGCGGAGCAGCTCCTCGACCGAGTTGGCGTGGATGGCGGCGATGTCGGCGAGGTCGCGGGCGTAGCCGCCGGCCATGGTGAGCACCACGGGCAGTCCGCGGCGGCGGCAGGCGGCGAGGACGCGCCGGTCGCGCGCGCGGAGGCCGTCCATGGAGAGGCCGAGGCGGCCGAAGCGGTCGCCCTCGTAGGGGTCCGAGCCGGCGAGGTAGAAGGCGAGGTCGGCCTCGGCCTCGTCGAGCACCTCGTCGAGGTGCCGGTCGAGCAGCGCGAGGTACTCGGCGTCGCCGGTCCGGTCGGCGAGCTCCACGTCGCGGCGGCTCCGCTCCTTGCGGAAGGGGAAGTTGCGGGCGCCGTGCATGGAGAAGGTGTACACGTCGGGATCGTCGGCGAAGATGCGCGCGGTGCCGTTGCCCTGGTGCACGTCGAGGTCGATGACCACGGCGCGGCCGAGGCGGCCGTCGCGCTGCAGCCCGCGGATGGCGAGCGCCACGTCGTTGAAGCAGCAATACCCCTCGCCGTGATCGGCGAAGGCGTGGTGCGTGCCGCCGGCGAGGTTGATGCCCGCGCCGCGGTCGAGCGCGTCGCGCGCCGCCTCCACCGTGGCCTGCGCGGTGCGGAGGGAACGCTCGGCGAGCTCGGGGGACCAGGGAAAGCCGAGCCGCCGGGCCTCGGGCGCAGTGAGCCCGTGATCGAGCATGGCACCGACGTACCCGGGGGTGTGCACCTGCAGCACCGCCCAGCGCTCCATGCGGTCCGGCTCCTCCACGGCGCCCGGCGCCAGCAGTCCGCGCGCGATCACGGCGTCGCGGATGGCCGGATACTTCCCGATGGGGAAGGCGTGCCCGATGGGCAGCGGGACGGTGAACCGGGCGGAGGTCCAGGCGCGCATCACCATCGGGCGCTCACCAGCGGCTCAGAGCAGCACCGCCAGCGCGTCGGCGACCTGGCGCACCGCCGCCTGCTCGTCGGCGTCGAACGGGTCGAGGGAGTCGCTGTCGACGTCGATCTGCCCGAGGATGGTGGCGCCGCGCCGGATGAGCACCACGAGCTCCGACCGCGTCCAGGTGTTGCAGGCGATGTAGTTCTCGCGCGCGCGCACGTCGGGCACGTTCTGGTCGGTGGCGGTGGCGACGGCGGTGCCGCACACGCCCTTGCCGACGGGAATGCGCGTGTGGTCGGTGTCGCGGCCGCTGTGCGCCTCGAGCACCAGCTCGTCGCCGTGCAGCATGTACATGTACACCGAGGTGTAGGGCTCGCCCGCCGCGCGCATGCGCTCGGCGGCGAGCTGCAGCAGGGCGAGCCGCCCCACGTCGCGGGTGAATGCGCCGCGGAGCGCCGCCACGATGGGCTCGGGCCTGAGGACCGCCATCAGCCGCCCCGCGTGCCCAGCGTCACCTGGAGGGTGACGGGCTGCCCGCCGCGCAGCACGACGATGTCCACCACGTCGCCCGGCTTGTGCTCGCGGAGCGCGTCGGTCATGCCCTGCAGGTCGGTGACGTCGGCGGCGCCGATCTTCGTGATGATGTCGTCGCGCTGCATGCCCGCCTTCTCGGCGGGGCTCCCGCCGCGCACGCCGCTGAGCTTGACGCCCGTGACGTCGCCGGCCATGTCGGGGACGGTGCCGAGGTAGGCGCCGTAGCCCGCGCTGCGCGTCTGGCCGGGCGCGGCGGCCTGCTGCTGTGGCGGCGGCTGGTCCACGAAGGTCAGCGGGGCGTGGCGGTCGGCGAGGTTCCGCACGAGGGCCGTGGCGAAGTCGGCGATCTTCAGCATGCCCGGGACGTTGAGCTTCGCCGCGTCGTCGGTGGCGCGGTGGTAGTCCTCGTGCAGGTCGGTGAAGAAGTGCAGCACGGGGAGCTTCACGGCGTAGAACGACGACTGGTCGCTGGGGCCGTAGCCGTCGCCGCGCGCCTTGAGGTCGAAGCCGGCGGTGCGGTTGAGCGAGTCGAGCAGCGCTGGGAATTCCTTCGCCGTCTCGGTGCCGTAGATGATCAGGCGCTCGTTGGTGAGCCGGCCGACCATGTCGAAGTTGATCATCGCGGTGGTGCGGGCCACCGGCGCCACCGGGTTGCGGACGTACCAGGCGGAGCCGAGGAGGCCGAGTTCCTCGCCGCTGAAGGCGACGAAGACGATGGTGCGATCGGGCCGGCTCTGCGCGAGCCGCTGGGCCACCTCGAGCATGGTGGCGATGCCGGATGCGTTGTCGTCGGCGCCGTTGTGGGGCCGGCCGGCGCTGTCGGGGTCGAGGGCGCCGAAGAGCCCGCCGCCGAGATGGTCGTAGTGCGCGCCGACGACGATGACCTCGTCGCGCCGCTTCTTGTCGCGGCCGGGCAGCAGGCCGATCACGTTGCGGCCGGTGGCGCCCCCGATGCTGGCCTTCTGCGCCTGCGGCAGCTCACGCGACACCGTGAACTCCTGGAACCAGCCGGCCTGCGGCCGCTGCAGCCCCGCCTTGGCGAAGCGGCGCGCGATGTACTCCGCGGCGCTGTCGGCGCCGGGCGTGCCGACGAGGCGGCCGTCGAGCGCGTCGGAGGCGAGGTAGGCGACGTCTTCCGCGACGTGCGGCGTAGGGAGGACCACGGCCCGCTGGGCCTGGGCCGGCACCGCGAGGAACACCGAAAGGGCGGCGAGCCGCCCGCAGAACGAGACCAGGCGCATAGGCGTTCGGGGGTTGAGTGAGGTTGGCAAGGTAGTCGATTCGCTCCAGCCCGACGGACGGCGGCGGCGTGGCCCATGGCTTGCCTCATCGGCGCCGCATCCGGGAAGAATACAAGCTCCCCGCGCCCCCGGGTGCGCGGTCGGGCGGGAAGGTCACTCAGGGGCCGCGGAAGCCGTGCGGCAACGGAAGAGGTGGCACGTGCCTGAAGTGCTGAGCACACATGCGGTTTCCACGGCCGCCAGCCTGGCCGCGATGCTCCTGCTGCTGCGCGACCAGCGCGGCCGCCGGGAGCAGCAGGTGCTCGCATTCCGAGCGTTCTTGTCGGAGCTTGGCGCCGGCGGTCTGGATTTGCGCGTCACCGACGGCGGGATGACGGTGGAGGGCATCCCGGTGCCCCCCGAGGCCCCCGGGGCCGAGCAGCTGGCGACCCACCTCCGCGGGCACGGCATCGGGCGGCTGCGCTTCCCGCCGGGACTGACGCCCGCCTCGGTGCTCTCGGTGCTGCGCACTCTCGCCATGCCGGCCGGCCACTTCGTGCGGCTCGAGCAGCTGGTCGAGGACATCGACCCGGCCACGCGCGCGCTGGTGCACATCGCCCCACCCGCCGACCCGGAGTCGATGCCCGAGGCGCTGCCGAGCGGGTTCATCTCCGACATGGACTTCATGAGCGCGGCGAAGGGGCCGGCGGTGGGCGCCGACGCGCTGCGCTATTCGCAGCTGTCGTACGTGCCGGCGGGACGCCTCGCATCGCTGCTCGCCGAGGTGCGCGAGGCGCCGGCGAGCGCTGCGGCCGTGGAACAGCTCAACCAGATCGTCGCGGCGTGCGACGTGGCGCGCCGCAACGGCGAGCTCGAGCACGTCTTCCGTGCGGCCGTGGACGTCGCGGCGCTCGAGGCCGGCATCGAGGACGAGGAGCTGCGGCGTCACTATCACATCGCCCTCCGCCGGATGCTGCCGCGCGAGGCGCTCGACTACGTGGCGCGGCGCACCGTGGGGCCTCAGCGTACCGACGCCATCGACGTGCTGCGGCACGTGGGCGCGGAGGCGTCGGAGTCGCTGCTGCACCTGCTGGTCGACTCGGACTCGATGGAGGAGCGCCGCGCCTACCGTTCGGCGCTGCGCACCATCGCCACCGTGTCGCCGCTGCTCGGCCGGCTGCTGGGGCACGAGGAGTGGTACGTCATCCGCAACGTGGCCGAGCTGTGCGGCGACCTGCGCGCGGAGCACACGGTGCCCCAGCTGGCGCGCCACGTGGATCACGAGGACGAGCGAGTGCGCCGCGCCGTCGCCGGCGCGCTCGCGAAGATTGCCTCGCCCGCGGCGGTGGAGCCGCTGCGCCAGATGCTGCGCGATCCCTCGCCGCAGGTGCGGCTGCTCGCGGTGCAGGGGCTCGACGGCCCGCGCGCGCGGGGGCTGGCGATGACGCTGGCGCTGGCGCTCGAGGACGAGACGAACGGCGACGTGCAGCGCGAGCTGCTGCTTGCGCTCGGGCGCATCGGCACGCCGGACGCGGTGCAGGCGCTCGCGCGGCAGGCGGCGCCCGCGCGGCTGTTCCAGCGGCGGTCGGTGTCGATGCGGTTGGCGGCGGTCGAGGGGTTGCGACTGGCCGGGACGCCCGCGGCGATCCATGCGCTGCAGGGGCTGGCGAAGGACGATGAAGGCGAGGTGCGGCGGACGGTGCAGCTGATTCTTGAGGGGCTGAAGCCGGACCCGGTGTCATCCTGAGCGCAGCGAAGGATCTACAGGGTGCCTGATCGACCACTGTGGCCCTGCCCCGCGCGGTCGGCGCGCACGACCAGCGGGGCGGGGCCAAGCCAGACGGTTCGATCGAACCCGAAGTAGATCCTTCGCTGCGCTCAGGATGACGATCGCTGCGCTTGGTACGACGACCGCTGCGGTCAGTGCGACGACGTCAGCGGGGGATGAAGTCTGTCTCCGATCCCACCCGCCGGCAGAACGCGGCCAGCAGCGCCGCCGCCCGATCGATGTCCTCCAGCGCCACCATCTCGTTCGGGCTGTGCATGTAGCGCAGCGGCACCGACACCAGGCCGGTCGCGACGCCGCGGTGGGCGTTGAAGATCGCCTCGGCGTCGGTGTGCGTGTCGCGCGAGGCGGCCTGGATGATGTAGGGGATCTTTTCCGCTTCCGCCGCCTCCACCAGCATCTCGAAGACCACGTTGCTCACCGACGCGCCACGCGCGATGACGGGGCCGCCGCCGAGCTTGCAGTCGCCGTGGCGGCGCTTGTCGAGTGCGGGATAGTCGGTGGCGTGCGTCACGTCCACGACGAGCGCGGCGTGCGGCGCGATGTCGGTGGCGGAGGACCGCGCGCCGCCGCCGCTGTAGGCGATCTCCTCGCGCGTGGTGGCCACCGCCGTCACCGTCGCCGCGGCCGGACCGAGGAGCCGCAGCGCCTCGAGCACCACGTAGGCGCCGATGCGGTTGTCGAGGCTCCGGCTCACGAGGCGCCCGTTGGGAAACTCCACGAGCGGCGTGGCGAGCACCCCCGCGTCGCCGATGCGCACGTGCCGCTCGGCCTCCTCGCGCGAGGCGGCGCCGATGTCCACCCAGAGGTCCTCGATCTTCGAGACCTTCTCGCGCTCGTCCGGCTTCATGAGGTGGATCGCCTTCTTGCCCACCACGCCCGTCACCTCGCCCTGGCGGCCGAGGATGGTGACGCGCTGGCCCACGAAGACCTGCGAGTCCCAGCCGCCGATGCCGTCGAAGGTCAGGTAGCCCTGGTCGTCGATGTAGCTGACGATGAGGCCGATCTCGTCGATGTGGCCGGCGAGCATGATGGACGGCCCGCCGCTGCCCTCGAGCGTGGCGTACGAGTTTCCGGCCACGTCGGCCCGGACGTTCGGCGTCAGCCGCGCCGCCTCGGCGCGCCAGCGACGCGCGGGGGCGGCTTCGAACGACGAGGGACCGGGAATGGAGAGCAGGTCGCGCAGGAAGGCGTGCGTGTCGGCGGCCATCGGATCCGGGGTTGGGGGACGCGGAAGCGAACGATCCCGGGGAAGATGCGCGGATGAGGCCGAAATGTCAGCGGTCGGTCAGGACGGACTCCGGGTGAGCGCCACGGGCGCCGCGAGGTCGCCGACCCCCAGCCGGATCGCCTCGACGTCGAGTTCGCGCTCCACCTCGTGCAGGACCTCGTCGCTGATCTCCCCCTGGTTGCGCAGCGCGATGACGGCGCGCCGCTCGGCGTCGAGCAGCGCGTGGCGCACCAGCCGCTGCGCCTCGGTCCACGCGTCGGTGCAGACGATGTCCATCTCGCTGGTGGCGTCGAAGTGCCGGGCGCGCTGCTCGTAGTGCGTGCGTGCGCGATCCAGCACCCCCGCAGGCAGGTAGGGATGGCCCTCCAGCGTGCCCAGATGCGACAGCGCGGCCTCGGCGGCGATGCGGCGGGCCAGCTGCTGCTCCTTCTCGATGCTCTCGTCGGCGGCGGAGAGCCCGAGGGCACGGGCGAGGGGCGCCAGGGACAGGCCCTGCACCACGAGCGTGGTGAGGATGACCACGAACGAGACGAGGATGATCTCGGTGCGGTAGGGGAGCGGGGCGCCGTCGGCCGTCGTCAACGGCAGCGCGAGCGCCGTGGCGAGCGACACGACGCCGCGCATCGCCGTCCAGCCCACCATGAAGACCTGCGAGGCCGGCGGCATCGGGTTGGTGGCGCCGGCCTGCACCCGCGCGAGCCGCACACCGATGGGCATCCAGAGGAGCCGCGTGACGGTGGCGGTGGCCGTGATGATCAGGCCCCAAGTGACTATGCGCCCGATGCCGTCCGCCTCGAGGCTCGCGCGCAGCGGCCCGAGCTGCAGCCCGATGAGGATGAAGATGACGCCGTTGAGCAGGAAGATGAGCAGCTCCCAGACGCTCCGCGCCTGCAGCCGCACCATCGGCGACACCTCCGAGCTGAAGTGCTGCCGCACGTAGATGCCGCCCGCCACGCAGGCGAGCACGGCCGACACGTGCAGCCGCTCGGCGGCGACCCACGCCACGTAGGGTCCGAGCAGCGTGATCGCGACCTGGCCGAATCCCTCCGGCATCAGGCGGACGGAGTGGCGGATCAGGAAGCCCACCACCAGGCCGACCACCACGCCGAGCGCCGCCACCACCACGAACTGCCCGGCGGTGGCGCCAAGGGAGAACGAGCCCATCACCATCGCGGCCACCGTGGCGCGGTAGAGCACGAGCGCGCTGGCGTCGTTGACCAGGCTCTCGCCCTCGAGCACCACGATCACGCGCCGCGGGACGCCGATCCGGCTCAGGACGGCCGTGGCCGCCACGGCGTCGGGCGGCGAGACGATGGCGCCGAGGCAGAGCGCAGCCGCCCAGCCAATGCCCGGGATGATGGCGTGCGCCACCCAGCCCACGGCGAGCGTCGTCACGAGCACCAGGCCCACGGCCAGCAGGCTGATGGCGGGCAGGTTGCGCTTGAAGTCCCGGAACGACGTGAAGTAGGCCGCCGCCCAGAGGATCGGCGGCAGGAAGACGATGAACACCATTTCGGGCGCGAGCTGCACCGGCGGCAGCCCCGGCACGAAGGCCAGCGCCAGTCCTCCCAGCACGAGCAGGATCGGGTAGGGCAACCGGAGCCGGCTCGCCAGCGCCACGAGGCCGAACGTGGCGGCGAGCAGGATGATGAAGATCTCG
>DASUOW010000290.1:0-7519 GCA_036276435.1 Gemmatimonadales bacterium | reverse complement strand
GGCCGACACGTCGATGGCCGACATGCCCGGCATGGACCACTCGCAGCACCCGACGGACTGACGATGCTCAAGGGACTCATCGACTGGTCCACCCGCAACGTCTTCCTGGTGGCCATCGGCGTCGTCGGGGTGCTGTTCGCGGGCGTGCTCGCGCTTCGCGCCATGCCGCTGGAGGCGCTGCCGGACCTCAGCGACGTGCAGGTCATCATCCAGACGGAGTACGGCGAGCAGGCGCCGCGCATCGTCGAGGACCAGGTCACCTATCCGATCGCCGCCGAGATGCTCAAGGTGCCGGGGGCGAGCACGGTGCGCGGCTACTCGTTCTTCGGCGTGTCGTTCGTCTACGTCATCTTCGAGGACGGCACCGATCTCTATTGGGCGCGCTCCCGGGTGCTCGAGTACCTCAACGGCCTGCAGGGCCGGCTGCCGGAGAGCGTCTCCCCGACCCTGGGCCCCGACGCCACCGGCCTCGGATGGGTGTTCCAGTATGCCATCGAGGACCGCAGCGGCAGGCACTCGCTGGCCGAGCTGCGTGCGCTGCAGGACTGGAACCTCCGCTACGCCCTGACGGCGGTGCCGGGCGTCGCCGAGGTGGCCTCGATCGGCGGCTTCGAGAAGCAGTACCAGATCGACCTCGACCCGGCGCGGCTGCAGGCCTTCGGGGTGTCGATCACGAGGGTCATGGACGCCATCCGCAACGCGAACGCCGACGTGGGCGCCATGGTGGTGGAGCTGACCGAGCGCGAGTACATGGTGCGCGGGCTGGGCTACCTCAAGTCGCTCTCCGACATCGAGAACGTGGTCGTGAGCGCCACGGCGTCCGGCGTGCCGGTGCGGGTGGCCGAGCTCGGGAGGGTGAGCACGGGTCCCGCGGTGCGCCGCGGCATTGCCGAGCTCGACGGGCGGGGGGAGGCGGTCGGTGGCATCGTCGTGATGCGCTACGGGGAGAACGCCTACCGCACCATCGCGAACGTGAAGGCGCGGCTCGCGGAGGTGCAGGGGGCGCTGCCGGAAGGCATCACCATCCGGACGGTGTACGACCGGAGCGACCTCATCCGGCGCGCCATCGAGACGCTGCGGGGCAAGCTGCTCGAGGAGAGCCTGGTGGTGGCCTTCGTGTGCATGGTGTTCCTGCTGCACATGCGCTCGGCGCTGGTGGCCATCCTCACGCTGCCGCTCGGCGTGCTGCTCGCCTTCGTGGGGATGCGTGTCGCCGGGGTGGGGTCCGACATCATGTCCCTCGGCGGCATCGCGATCGCCATCGGCGCGATGATAGACGCGGCGATCGTGATGATCGAGAACATGCACAAGCACCTCGAGCGGGCCATCACCGCCAAGGGGGGCGGGACGGGCGACCGGCTCGACATCGACACCCTCGACGCGGCCGAGCGCTGGCAGGTGGTGCGCGAGTCGGCGCGCGAGGTGGGGCCGGCGCTCTTCTTCTCGCTCCTCATCATCACCGTCTCGTTCGTGCCGGTGTTCGCGCTCACGGGCCAGGAGGGACGCCTGTTCCGGCCGCTCGCGTTCACCAAGACGTTCGCGATGGCGGCCGCAAGCCTGCTGTCGGTCACCGTAGTCCCGGTGGCGATGGGCCTCTTCATCCGGGGGCGCATCGTGCGCGAGTCGGCCAACCCGATCAACCGATGGCTCGTCCGCCTCTACCATCCGGTCATCGCCGTGGTGCTGCGGCACCGGTGGGCCACGGTGGGCGGCGCGCTCCTGGTGCTGGCGCTGACGTGGATCCCGTGGAAACGACTCGGCAGCGAGTTCATGCCCCCGCTCGACGAGGGCACGCTGCTCTTCATGCCCACCACGCTGCCGGGCGCGAGCGTGGCGCGCGCCAGGGAGTTGCTCAAGATCCAGGACGGCGTGCTCAAGTCGTTCCCCGAGGTCGAGTCGGTATGGGGCAAGGCCGGGCGGGCGAACACGGCCACCGACCCGGCAGGGCTCGACATGCTGGAGACCACCATCACGCTCAAGCCACGCGACCAGTGGCGCGAGGGCGTGACGCCCGACGGGCTCGTCGCTTCGATGGACAGCGCCGTGCGCATCCCCGGCGTGACCAACGCGTGGACGATGCCCATCAAGGGGCGCATCGACATGCTGGCGACGGGCATCCGGACGCCGGTGGGCGTGAAGATCTTCGGGCCCGACCTGGGGGAGCTCGAGCGGCTCGGGCGTGCCGTCGAGCGCTCGGTGATGATGGTGCCCGGCACGCGCAGCGCCTTCGCCGAGCGGGCGGTGTCGGGCTACTACCTGGACATCGACGTGGACCGCGCGGCGGCGGCGCGGCACGGCCTGAACGTGGGCGACGTGCAGACGGTCATCGCCACTGCCGTCGGCGGCATGACCATCACGCAGACGGTGGAGGGCCGCGAGCGCTACGGCGTGCGCGTGCGCTACCCGCAGGAGCTGCGCGACACGCCGGAACGGCTGGCCGACGTGCTGGTGCCGGTGGCCCACGGGCCCAGCGAGCCGACGACGGGAGGCGGCATGCGCATGGGCGCGTCGGCCGGGACGCCGACGGTCCGCGAGGCGTTCGTGCCGCTCGGCCAGGTGGCGCGCATCAGTCAGGTGGCGGGTCCCATGGTGGTGCGGAGCGAGGACGCACAGCCCACGGCGTGGGTGTTCGTGGACGTGACCGGCCGCGACGTGGGCGGCTACGTCGAGCAGGCGCAGCGAGTGGTGGCGGAGGAAGTGCCGCTGCCCACCGGCTACCGGCTCGAGTGGAGCGGCGAGTTCGAGCACATGCAGCGCGCGGCGCGCACGATGCGCGTGGTGGTGCCGGCGGTGCTCGTGATCATCCTGCTGCTCCTGTACCTCAATTTCCGCAGCGTGGGCGAGGCGCTGATCGTGATGCTCTCGCTCCCGTTCGCGCTGGTGGGCGGCATCTGGTTCGTGTGGGCGCTCGGGTACAACTGGTCGGTGGCCGTGGCGGTCGGGTTCATCGCGCTGGCGGGCGTCGCGGCGGAGACGGGCGTGGTCATGCTCATCTACCTGGACCACGCCTGGAAGGCGCGCAGCGCGGACGGGCGCCGTCCGACGCCGCAGGACCTGTACGATGCCATCGTCGAGGGCGCGGTGGAGCGCGTGCGGCCCAAGATGATGACCGTGACGGCGATCATGGCGGGCCTGCTGCCGATCCTCTGGGGCGACGGGGCGGGGGCGAGCGTCATGCGCCGCATCGCGGCGCCGATGATCGGCGGCATGGTGAGCAGCACCGTGCTCACGCTGGTGGTGATCCCGGCGGTGTATGCGCTATGGAAGGAGCGCTCGCTCGTGCGCGCCGAGGAGACGCCGTTGCCATGGCGCCGAACGCTCATTCGCGACACGTGATGCAGATTCGTCCCGTGGAGCCCGGGGACACCGAGGAGTGGCTCCGCCTGCGGCTCGCCCTCTTTCCCGACGGCGAACCGGCGGAGCATCGGGCGGAAATGGCGCTGCTGGCGGCGCAACCCGACGCCATCGTGCTCGTGGCCGTGCGCCCGGACACCGGGGGCCTGGCGGGCTTCGCCGAGGTGGGCGCGCGCCCATATGCCGACGGCTGCGCCACCTCGCCCGTGGCGTTCCTCGAGGGGTGGTACGTCGATGCCGACGTGCGGCGCCAGGGAGTGGGCGGTGCGCTCGTCCGGGCCGCCGAGGAGTGGGCGCGGGCGAGGGGATACCGCGAGTTCGCGTCCGACGCGCTGCTCGACAACGTCACGTCGCACCGGGCGCATGAGGCGCTGGGATTCACGGAGGTCGAACGCGCGGTGCGCTACCGCAAGGCGCTGTGATCGACCGCGACGTCGCGTAGCGATGTTCTGACGATGGTGCCCCGTGCAGCGGGCGTACGTCACCATCGAGGTCGGCTTGCGTGCCGCATGCGCAGCGAATTCACGGCGATTCCATCGCGAGACTCGGCCCCACCGAGCGCTCCATCAGCATCGGTTGGCGGGATGTCACGAAGGGTGAGGGGCCCGGCGGCTTGCCTGATGCTGCCGTGAAATCAGTGCCGTCGATCACGTGCATGCCGAGGGTATCACGCGGTAGCCGGCGTGTGGTGTCCGGCGCCCCTCGGCCAGGAGCGGCAGCGTGTGGTGGTGGATCGGGTTGGCGGTGGTGGTGATGGTGGCGCTCGGTGCATGGCTCCGGCTCGCCTCGAGGCCGACCTATCGGTTGACCGCGACGGTGCTCCTGCCGTATCGCGGTGAGCCGACCGTGCTGGTGACGCCCACCGGGACGACCCCCGAGGACCTGGCCCACCTCGCCCTCGCCTACGTTGCATGGGTGCACTGGAGCATGCTGGACGAGGCGGAAGCCGGTCAGCGCCTGCTCGGCACGTGGCTGACCAGTGCGGTGACGAACTGGTGGTCGCGTGCCGCGAGCCTCCTGACGGCGATGCCCGAGCTCGACGCGGTGCGCGAGCAGCTCGGCCCGGGGGCGCTGACGCCGGTGGGAGAGCGATTCGACGTCGCGCTGCACCGGGCGCCGAGTCGGCGCCATCCCGTGTGGGTCGAGGCCAGGCGACCGGAACGCGGCCTGGCAATGAACCTGCCGCTGAGTGCGCTCCACGTGCTCGACTTCGCCCGCAGCCACCTGCCCGAGCCGTTGCGCGCCCGGCTCGGCGCCGCCCTCGATGCATGGCTCAGCGCGGTGGGCCCGGTGCCGCACGGCGAGTCGTCGCAGCGCACGCTGCTCGAGCGTTACCGTGCCGTGGCGACGGCGTGGGATGTCTCTGGCCGCGTCGTCGGTGGCTTGTAGAGCGTTCGCGGTCGAGTTATCCTCTCCGCCCCCGGGAGGTGGTTTTCCGGGGAAGGGCGCCGATCGGACGGCGCGCGGAGCACCGCGTGGTATGGTTGTATAAGTGGCTCTGCCTCAGTAGGTTACAGCGAGTTGGACAGGTGTCCGAGTGGCTGAAGGAACCGGTCTCGAAAACCGGCATACCGGCAACGGTATCGAGGGTTCGAATCCCTCCCTGTCCGTACTGATCGCCCCCGACCCCGGGGGCGTTCTTGTTACTTTTCGCCGGATCACCCCCCCCGAGCCGGCATGACCGACCCGCTTGAACGGTTACGAGACGCGCTGGTGGATCGCTACCGGGTCGAGCGCGTGCTCGGGACCGGCGGCATGGCCACCGTCTACCTCGCGAAGGATCTCAGGCACCAGCGGCACGTCGCCTTGAAGGTCCTCCACCCCGAGCTGAGCGCGTCGCTCGGCGCGGAGCGGTTCCTGCGCGAAGTCACCATTGCGGCCGGATTGACCCATCCGCACATCCTGCCCGTCCACGACTCCGGCTCGGTGGACGAACTCCTGTTCTACGTGATGCCGTACGTCGAGGGCCCGAGCCTGCGCCAGCGGCTCGCGGAGGAAGGCGAACTGCCCGTCGCGGACGCCGTGCGCATCCTGCGCGAGATCGCGGATGCCGTGGCACTCGCGCACCGGCGCGGCATCGTCCATCGCGACCTCAAGCCCGAGAACGTCATGCTCTCGGGCGAGCACGCCATCGTCGCCGACTTCGGCGTGGCGAAGGCCCTGCACGTCGCGGGCGGCCATGAGCGGCTCACGGCGACCGGCATGGCCGTCGGGACGCCGGCCTACATGGCCCCCGAGCAGGCCGCGGGCGACGCCATGACCGACCACCGCGCCGACATCTACGCTCTTGGCGTCCTCGGCTACGAGTTGCTCACGGGCGCACCACCCTTCGTCGGCAGCTCGCCGCAGCAGGTGGTGGTCGCGCACCTGACGCGTGCGCCCGAGCCCATCGGGTCGCTGCGCCCGGGAGTTCCGACGCGGATCGCGGCGGCGGTGATGCGCTGTCTCGAGAAGCGGCCGGCGGATCGCTGGCAGTCGGCGGACGAGTTCCGTCGGCAATTGAACGCCGATGCATCGTCGGGCGAGGCCGCCATCGGCCAGGCGCCGGCCACGGTCGCCGGGTTCCTGCCCATCACCGAGGACATCTGCCGGCGACTCGACCGCTCGACCTTCGATCCTCGCATGCTCGGCGACCGGCTGGCCTACCTGGACAATCAGGTGCGGTCGGACGTGCTGGTCCTCCTCATCCACAACTGGGCGGTCGAGGCGATCGGTCCCGAGGCGGTGCTGCCGAGATCACCGTATCGGGTCGTCGTGCCGACGCTCTACGGCTTCGAACGCGAGCGCGTGCCCAGATTCCCGGTGGGCATCGCCGACCACATCGTGCTGCTCGAGGCCATGCTCGACCAGCTGGCTGCCCGGGACGGGGTGAAGCTCGTGATCGCCGTCGGCTTCTCGGCGGCTGGTGACCTCGTCCTCCGCATGGCTGGTGAGGAGTCCCGTGCCGCTCGCCTCGACGGCTGCCTGGCCCTCGGGCCGAACGTCGGCGTGGAGACGTGCACCGTCACCGGCGTGCTCTCGGAAGTGACGAGCAGTGCGCCCGAGGTGCTGCTGCCGCTGCTCAACCGCGCGCTCGCCTCGGCGACCACGACCCGCGACTGGCTCGATCTCGCCGACGACTTCCGGCAGATCGTCCACAACTTCGGCGACGACTTCCGCCCGATCCAGCGCTTCGCGCACGACATCGTGACGTCGTGGCGCGTCGGGGGGCCGGACGTCCTGATCCGGTGGTACCGTCAGGCATCCGAGGCGGGCCGGCTGGTCCGCTGCGTGTTCGAGGACAGCGAGGTGTACCGGACGCGGGTGCGCGCGCTCCAGCTGGCGCACCTGGACGAAGGCGTGCTTGGCGAGGGGTACCGGCCGGGCTCGATGGTGGTGGAGTCCGTGGCCGGCCACTTCGACCTGCTCGACCCAGCCCTGGTCATGCGGCATCTCGATGCCATGGTGGGCGACCTGCGCGGCTCAGCGCGGCGAGGTGCGTAGGCCGGGTTGCCGGCCTCAGCGCGGGCGAAGCGCCGTCGTGGCCGAGGAAACCGGGCTCGAAGTCAGGGGACGCGCCGCGCGCTCGCGATCGCTTCGTCGTTCGGCAGCCGGACCTCGAATCCGCTGGCCCGGCCGTCCGAGAAGGCAAACTCCAAGGCGGCCCACTCCCACAGCTCCTTGAGCCCGTCGTCGTCCGCCTCGGCGAGCAAGAACAGCTCGTCGCTCTTGCGGACCAGCACGAGTTCCTCGGCGTCTGGCCACAGCGGCGGTTCCATTCGCGCCCGCAGGCGGTCGCCGTCCTGGCGCACCGTGAAGTCCATCCGCGTCGGCATGGGCGGCTCCGATGCGTGGCTCGTGTCCGTCGGTGGCGGCGGCGGCTTGAACTGCAGGTCGTAGCGCCCTTCGACCCGGCGTCCCACGGCGGGGGCGACCGTGATGCTCCGCGTGGGCTGCACCGCGATGTCGAGTGGCACCGCCGTCGTGGCCCATTGCATCACGAGCCTGGTGCGCGTTGCGCGCACGTCCGGAAACGACCACGTCAGCACCTCGGTGACGGGTCCCGTCTCCTTGCGCACCTTGAATCGCACCTGGCCCGGTCGCTCCTTCGGACCGTTCATGTGGAACAGCGTCGTATCCCGGTCCAGCACCCGGACCCAATCGCCCGGATCCACGACGATCCACA
>DASUOW010000289.1:0-6322 GCA_036276435.1 Gemmatimonadales bacterium | reverse complement strand
GCTCGCCCGGCTCGGCCTCCGCGTCCTCACCACCGGCACCGCGCAGCGCCGCCTCGTCACCGCCACCGCCTACGCCATCGGCGCCATCGCCAGCTACTGGACCCTGGAGCGGATCGCGGGGTTCTGGGGCTAGGCGGCTGGAGGGGAGCCCCTCGCACATGAGGACGCGCTCCCCCATGCTCATTGCGAGGAGCGAGCGCAGCGAGCGACGAAGCACTCCGGGTGCGAAGAGCGGAGTCCGGTGCGCGCGCACGGCGTCCCGCTCTTCGCACCCGGATTGCTTCGGCCGCTGCGCGGCCTCGCAATGAGCAGGAGCCCCGTTGGCGCGGCACCCTCCCCACCCCCATCTTCCCCCATGACCACCTTCCCCGCCCTCGGCCTCGCCCCCGCCCTCGTCGAGGCGCTCACCGCCCTCGGCTACGAAGAGCCCACCCCGATCCAGCAGCAGGCCATCCCGCCCCTGCTCACGGGGCGCGACCTGCTGGGCCAGGCGGCCACCGGCACCGGCAAGACCGCCGCCTTCGCCCTGCCCCTGCTCCAGCGCCTCTCCACCGAGCCGCCGGCGGCCAACCGGCCGGCCGTGCTGGTGCTCGTGCCCACGCGCGAGCTCGCGATGCAGGTGGCGGAGGCGTTCCACCGCTACGGCCGCGCCGTGCAGGCGCGCACCGTCCCCATCTACGGCGGGCAGTCGTTCAGCCAGCAGATCTCGGTGCTGCGCCGCGGCGTCCACGTCGTGGTGGCAACGCCGGGCCGCGCGCTCGACCACCTGCGCCGCGGCACGCTCGACCTCGGCGGCGTGCAGGCCGTGGTACTCGACGAGGCCGACGAGATGCTCGACATGGGCTTCGCCGACGAGATCGAGGCCATCCTCGACCTGGCACCCGCCGAGCGGCAGACGGCGCTCTTCTCCGCCACGATGGCGCCCCGCATCGCGAAGATCGCCGACCGGCACCTGAAGGACCCCGTGCGCGTGCTCGTGGCGCGCGAGCAGACGCCGGAAGGCGAGCTGCCGAAGGTGCGGCAGGTGGCGTACGTGGTATCGCGTGCGCAGAAGGTGGCGGCTCTCGGCCTCGTGCTCGACATCGAGGCGCCGACGCTCGCCCTCGTGTTCTGCCGCACCCGCATCGAGGTGGACAGCCTCGCCGAGAACCTGGGCGGCCACGGCTACCGGGTGCAGTCGCTGCACGGCGGCATGACCCAGGAGCAGCGCGACCGCGTCATGAAGCGCACCCGCGCCGACGACGCCGTGGACGTGCTCGTGGCCACCGACGTGGCGGCGCGCGGGCTCGACATCGAGCGCATCACCCACGTGGTGAACTTCAGCGTGCCCGAGTCCCCGCAGACGTACGTGCACCGCATCGGCCGCACCGGGCGCGCGGGCCGCGAGGGCGTGGCGATCACCTTCGCCGAGCCGCGGGAGCACCGGCTGCTGCGGAGCATCGAGCAGCTCACCCGGCAGCGCATCGCGGTGGAGCAGCTGCCCACCGTCATGGACGTGCGGGCCAAGCAGCTCGAGGTGACGCGGGCGACGCTGCGCGAGGCGCTGCTGGCGGGGGAGCTCGACGCGTTTCGCGTCGTGGTCGAGGCGCTCGCGGAGGAGTTCGACGTGATGGACATCGCGGCGGCGGCGGTCCAGATCGCGCATCAGGCCGGCGACGGGGCCAGCACCGAGGCGGCCGCCGCGGCGGTGGCGCAGGCGCCCGCCCCGAAGTCCCCCGGCCGGCCGACGCCCCAGCGGTCCCCGGGCATGGCCCGCATCTTCATCGGCGCCGGCCGGCTGGCGAAGATGCGCCCGGCCGACCTCGTCGGGGCCATCGTCAACGAGGCCGGGGTCGATGCCGGCGCCATCGGGGCCATCGAGGTCGCGGACCGCTATTCGACGGTCGAGCTGCCCGAGGACCTGGCCGACCAGGTCATCCGGGCCCTCCGGCAGGCCACCATCAAGGGCAAGAAGCAGACGGTGCGCCGGGACCTGGCCCAGACCCGCGGCGGACGGGCCGGTCGCGGGGGCTGAGCTCGTCTGGCGCAGGGCGGTCCGCAGGGACACCTTAGAAGCTGCACCATTCCCCAGAAGCGCCCCCTTCCCGGGGGCGGCCATCCCATCTTGTGCGAGGCGCATGCCTGAGATCGAGGAGCGACTGCGCGTCGCGCTCGCCGACCGCTACCGTCTCGAGCGCGAGCTCGGCCAGGGCGGCATGGCCACCGTCTACCTCGCCGAGGACCTGAAGCACCGGCGCAAGGTCGCCATCAAGGTGCTGCACCCGGAGCTCTCGGCCGTGATCGGCGGCGAGCGCTTCCTCAAGGAAATCGAGCTCACCGCCAACCTGCAGCACCCGCACATCCTCCCGCTGTTCGACTCGGGCGCGGCCGAAGGCCTGCTCTACTACGTCATGCCCTTCGTCGAGGGCGAGACGCTGCGCGGCCGGCTGAACCACGAGCGGCAGTTGCCGGTGGAGGAAGCGGTGCGCATCGCGCGGGAGGTGGCCGCTGCCCTCGACTACGCGCACAAGCGCGGGGTGGTGCACCGCGACATCAAGCCCGAGAACGTGCTGCTGCAGGACGGGGCGGCCCTCGTGGCCGACTTCGGCATCGCGCTCGCCGTCACGAACGCGGGCGCCGGCCGCCTCACGCAGACCGGCCTCTCGCTCGGCACGCCGCACTACATGAGCCCCGAGCAGGCGATGGGCGAGCGCGAGATCAACGCGCGCAGCGACGTCTACGCGCTCGGCGCCATGACCTACGAGATGCTCGTGGGCGAGCCGCCCTTCACGGGCCCGAGCGCGCAGGCCATCGTGGCCAAGGTGCTCACCGAGAAGCCGGTGCCGGCGTCGGTGCACCGGGACACGGTGCCGCCGCACGTGTCGGCCGCCATCCAGAAGGCGCTCGCCAAGCTGCCCGCCGACCGGTTCGGCACCGCGGCCGAGTTCGCGACGGCACTCGTGACGCCGACGTTCCGCGACGCCGCGCTCGGGGCCACCACGGCACTGCCCGCGGCCGGGGCGCCGGGCGCGCGACGCGCGCCCTCGAGCCGGCCGTGGATCGCCGCGGTGGCCGTGCTGTCGCTCGCGCTGCTCGGTGCCGTCGGCGCGCTCGTGCGGCGAACGCCCGTCGAGGTGCCCGTCGCGCGCTACGCCATCGACTTCCTGCCCAACCAGGCCCCGTTGGCGGAGGCACCGTTCGCGCTCTCGGCCGATGGCTCGCACCTCGCCTATCTCGGGCCCTCTGAGAACCGGACGCAGGTCTGGGTGAAGGCGCGGGACTCGTGGGAGGCGACACCGCTGCCGGGCACCGATGGCGTCACGAACTTCACGATGTCGCCGGACGGCAAGTGGGTCGCCTTCGCGCAGGGCACACTGCTCAAGAAGCTGCCGCTGACGGGCGGCGGCGCCGTGGTGCTCGCCGACTCGCTCTCCTCGGCGCCCGGCCTGGCGTGGATGGACGACGGCTCCATCGTCTACATGCGCAACCAGGACCGGGGACTCGCGGCCGTCTCGGCAGACGGCGGCCCCTCACGCGAGCTCCTTCCACGCGACGAGGGCGGCGATTTCGCCTTCCTCACCCCGCTGCCGGACAACCGCGGCGTGCTCTTCACGCGCTGCCCGGGGTCGTGCACCACGTTCGAGTTGATGGTCTTCGACATGCGCAGCGGCCGGATCAAGCCGGTGCAGCCGGGCGGCCTCATGGGCTGGTACGTCGAGACGGGACACGTGGTGTACATCCGCCCCGACGGGGCGCTCATGGCCGTGCCGTTCGACCTCGACGCGCTCGAGGTGCGCGGCGCGCCGGTCGCGGTGCAGCAGGGGGTGTCCATCATCGACGGCGCCTTCCCGCTCGTCAGCCTCGCGCGCGACGGCACGATGGTGTTCCGGCAGGGCGCCACGGGCTCGCTTTTCGGTCGCTACGAGCTCGTGTGGGTGGATCGCGCTGGGCGCGAGTCGGCGGTGGACCCGGACTGGTCGTTCGCCCACATCTTCAACGGGGGCAACGCCGGCTGGGCGCTCTCGCCCGACGGCACCCGGCTGGCCGTGGGCCGCAACACCGAGTCGGGCGACGACATCTGGGTCAAGCAATTGCCCGCCGGACCCGCGCTCCGCGTGACGTTTGACAGCGGCGCCGAGTACCGGCCGCGCTGGATGCCGGACGGGCGCAGCCTGGTCTTCGGGGCGCTCCGCGCCGGCGCGCGCGGCCTCTACCGCCGGAACGCCGACGGTACCGGCGCCGACCAGCTGCTGCTCGCCGGCGAGATCTACGAGGCGGCGGTGTCGCGCGACGGCCGTTGGCTCGTGGCGCGCGCCGGCGGCCAGATCGGTGCGGCAGGGGCCCGCAACATCGGCAGCATGCGCCTTGGCACCGACACGGCGCTCGCGCCCCTGCTCGCCACCCAGTACGACGAGTCCGAGATCGCGCTCTCCCCCGACGGGCGCTGGCTGGCGTACGTGTCCGACGAGACCGGGCGGCCCGAGGTGTTCCTGCGCCCCTTCCCCGAGGTGGACGACGCCAAGTTCCAGGTCTCGCTCAACGGCGCGCAGGCGCCGCTCTGGTCGCGCGACGGCACGGAGCTCTTCTACCTGGGCCTCGACCGCGCCCTCACGGCGGTCGGCGTGGCACCCCGGCCCGACCCGAAGCTCGGCGAGCGCCGCATGCTCTTCAAGCTCGACCGCGACTACTACCCCCCGGGGCGCGAGTACTACACCCCGTTCGACGTGGCCCCCGATGGCCGCTTCCTGATGGCGCGGCGCGTGCGCGGCCGGGAGGGCTCGCAGGCGCCGCTCCTCCTGACGACCAACTGGTTCTCCGTGCTGCGGCAGCAGCTCGGCACCCAGTAGGGCGCCCGCATGGAGACCATCGCCCGCCTCGCCGCTGCGCTCGCCGACCGCTACCGCGTCGAGCGCGAGCTCGGCCAGGGCGGCATGGCCACGGTGTACCTCGCCGAGGACCTGAAGCACGGCCGCAAGGTCGCCATCAAGGTCCTGCACCCCGAGCTCAGCGCCGTCATCGGCAGCGAGCGCTTCCTCGCCGAGATCAAGACCACCGCCTCGCTGCAGCACCCGCACATCCTCGGCCTCATCGACTCGGGCGAGTGCGACCGCCTGCTCTACTACGTCATGCCCTACGTGAGCGGCGAGTCGCTCCGGGCGCGGCTCGAGCGCGACAAGCAGCTCCCGGTGGACGACGCGCTGCGCCTCGCGCGCGAGGTGGCATCGGCGCTCGACTACGCCCACCGCCAGGGCGTGGTGCACCGCGACATCAAGCCCGAGAACATCCTCCTGCAGGACGGCAGCGCCCTCGTCGCCGACTTCGGCATCGCGCTCGCCGTGCAGCAGGCCGGCGGCTCCCGCATGACGCAGACCGGCATGTCCCTCGGCACGCCGCACTACATGGCGCCCGAGCAGGCGATGGGCGAGCGGGACATCACGCCGCGCGCCGATGTCTACGCCCTGGGCGCGGTGACGTACGAGATGCTCGCCGGCGAGCCGCCCTTCACCGGGCCCAACTCGCAGGCGATCGTCGCCAAGGTGCTCACCGAGCCCGCCGCCCTGCTGCGGCCGAAGCGCGCCACGGTGGCGCCGCACGTCGAGGCGGCGATCCTCACCGCGCTGCAGAAGCTCCCCGCCGACCGCTTCGCGAGCGCCGCGCAGTTCGCCGACGCGCTCATGCGGCCCGGCGCCTCGGGGGCGTACGCCGCCACCGTCGCGCTCCCGGCGGCCTCGCGTCCGCGGGCGCGGATCGCGGCCGTGCTCCCCTGGCTCCTCGCGGTCGCGGGGCTCGGCCTGGCCGTCGCGGCGTGGGCGTCGCGCCCCGCGCCCCCGGCGACGCGCTGGCAGTTCCTCTCGACCGGCACCGGGCCGGAGGTGGCGGAGGTCTCGCCCGAGCTCGCGCTCTCGCCCGACGGCACCCTGCTCGTCTACGCGGTCGTCGAGCCGAACGTACGGCTCTGGCTCAAGCGCGCGAGCGAGCTGGAGGCGAAGCCCATCCCCGGCACCGAGCGCGCGACCCGGCCGGCGTTCTCGCCGGACGGCCAGTGGATCGCCTTCATCGCCGACGGGCGCGTCCGGAAGGTGCGCCCCGACGGGACCGGGCTCGCCACGGTCGCGGATTCCGCGGAGAGCGGCTTCGGCGGCGTCGCGTGGCTCGACGACGGCACCATCGTCTTCACCGGCCCGGCGCTCAGCGAGCTCTCCCGCGTGCCCGAGGCCGGCGGCGCGCGGACGGCGGTCCTCGCCGACACGACCTTCCGCGGCAACGGCACCGGCAACGTCACCCCGCTGCCCGGCGGGCACGGCGTGCTCTTCGTGGTGTGCAACTCCGGCTGCGCGCTGTC
>DASUOW010000288.1:0-5149 GCA_036276435.1 Gemmatimonadales bacterium | reverse complement strand
CGGCGCCCCGAGCCGCATGCCCGCAAACACCCCCTCGAAGAACCCTTCCCCACCCTGCAGCAACACATCGACCACACCCAGGAACGCACCCGACTCCGCCCCCTGAATGATCCGATGGTCATACGTGCTTGTGACCGTCATCACCTTGGAAACGCCGAGTTCCTTGAGCTTCTCCGGCGCCACCGTCGCGAACTCGGGCGGATATGTGATCGCCCCCACCGCGATGATGCTCCCTTGGCCGGCCATGAGCCGCGGCACCGAGGCCACCGTGCCGATGCCACCCGGATTCGTGAGCGACATCGTCGCCCCCGCGAAGTCGTCGGGCATCAGCTTGTTGGTGCGCGCCTTCTCCACCACCTGCTCGTACGCGGCGTGGAAGCCCGCGAAGTCCATCGCCTCCGCGCCCTTGATGACGGGCACGACGAGGCCGCGGCTCCCGTCCTTGCGGGTCACGTCCACCGCGAGGCCGAGGTTGATGGAGGGCGGAGTGATGCGATACGGCGTGCCGTCGTGCTGGGCGAAGGTGTGGCTCATCACCGGGTGCTGCTTCGCCGCCTGCACGATCGCCCAGCCGATCAGGTGGGTGAACGAGATCTTCTCGCTGCGACCCGCGGCCTTCAGCGCGTCGTTGAGTGCCTTCCGCTGCCGCTCGAGCGTCGCCACCGACAGTTCCCGGAACGTCGTGGCCGTCGGGACGCCGAGGCTCTCGTTCATGTTCTGCACCAGCCGGGCGGCGGGGCCCTTGATGGCGGTGCCGTTGGCGGGTCCGGCACCATCGCCGGCACCGTTGGGGGCCGCCGGCGCCGCCGGAGCGGAGGCGGCCGGCCCGGCGGCGCTCGCCACCGCAGGCGCCGGGCGCGGTCGATCCGCACCGTTTCCGTTGGCCGGCGCCACCCCCCGCTCGAACAGCTCCCGCCACTCCGGGTCCACCCCGGCGGGATTGCGGAGGAACTCCTCGTACATGACCTGCGCGAAGCCGGCGTTCGCCGTCTCGAACACGTTCGGATCCACGACCTGTCTCCCAGCCTGAATCGGGGTCCCGGGCGGATCCCGGAACGAGCCCTTAAAGATACTCAGAAGGGGGTGGCGCTTCAGGTCGCGCCATCCCCGCCGCCGGGACGAGCTTGAGGTACGCTTCGGCGCCCCGCCCGATCTCCGCCGAGGTCCAGTTCAGCTCCCGTCCGAGCAGCTCCGCCGTCCGGCACGCCGCCGCCGCGCCCTGGTCCCGCGTCTCGTAGAAGAGGTGTATGCGGCGCACCAGCACGTCCTCCACCCTGCGCGCGAACTCGCGCCGGGCCGCGTGCACCACCTCCGCGGCGATCGCCGGATGCCCGGGATGCAGCGGCTGCGCCAGCGCCGGTTCACGGCGCGCGAGGTTGTAGAGCCCTGCCGCCTCCGTGCCGTAGTGGCGCAGCAGGTGGTCCACCGTCTGCTCGCTGAAGCCCGCGTCGAGGCCGAGGGAGCGGATCGAGGCCAGCTCCGGCGTCTCGCCGCCGGGCAGCGCCTCGCGGTCGGTGGCCGACTCGGCCGGCCAGGGTCGGCCGTCGCGCGGCGGGACGCGCTGGATGACGCGGTCCACCACCTCGGCCGCCATGCTGCGATACGTCGTCAGCTTGCCGCCCGCCACCGTGACGACGCCGCCGGGGCCGTCGACGATCGCGTGCTCGCGCGACACCTCTCCCGGCACGCGCGAGGCGTCGTCGATGAGGGCCCGGAGCCCCGCCCACGTCGCGATCACGTCGTCCTCGGAGAGCCGGGCCGAGGGGAAGCGGCTGTTCGCGGAGCGGAGCAGGTAGCGCACGTCGTCGGGCGAGGCGGCGACGTCGTCCGGGCTCTCGGCGCTGTCGGTGTCGGTGGTGCCGATGTAGCTCCACTCGCCCCAGGGCAGCACGAACATCACCCGGCCGTCCACGGGGCTGAGGAAGGTGATCGCCTCGGTATGCCCGATCCGGGCCCGCGGCACCACCACGTGCGCGCCCTTCGTGCGCCGCAGGAGCGGGGTGACGGCGCCGCCGTCCTCGAGGCGGCGCAGCGCGTCCACCCACGGACCGGTGGCGTTCACGACGACGGCGGCCCGCAGCTCGGCCTGCGTGCCCGTCTCCACGTCGCGCGCCGTGACGCCGGTGACGCGGCCGCCCTCGCGCAGGAAGCCCGTCACCTCCGTCCAGGAGCGGATGGCGGCACCCGCGGCGCGCGCCGAGCGGGCGGTGGCCACCACCAGCCGCGCGTCGTCGCATTGCGCATCGAAGTACCGGGCGGCACCCTTCAGCCCGGCGGTGCGCAGCGCCGGCTCGCGCGCGAGCAGGGCGCGCTTGCCCAGCATCCGGTGTCGGCTCACATTGCGGAACAGCGCGAGCAGGTCGTACAGCCACATGCCTGCCGCGAGCTTCCACAGCGGCAGCCGGTCGCCCTGGTGCAGCGGAAACACGAACGGCAGCGGGCGGACGAGGTGCGGCGCGATCCGCTGCAGCACGGCGCGCTCGCGCAGCGCCTCGAACACCAGCTTGAAGTCCCCGTGCTCCAGGTAGCGGAGGCCGCCGTGCACCAGGCGGCTCGACCGGCTGCTGGTGCCCCAGGCGAGGTCGCGCTGCTCCAGCAGCACGGTGCGCAGGCCGCGCAGCGCGGCGTCCCGCGCGATGCCGGCACCCGTGATGCCACCCCCGATGACGATCAGGTCCGCCGGCGTCGCCGCCAGTTCGGTGAGCGGCGCCACCCGCGGAGAGGACTCCCCGTGACCGACGCTTCCGCCACCGTGATCCCGCGCCCGTCCAACTGGTTCGACTGGCACGCTCACCGCATCGCTCCCCGGATGCGCGTGCTGGACCTGGCCTGCGGCACCGGACGCCACGCCCTCGCCGCGGCGCGCCTTGGCGCGGTGGTGACGGCGGTCGATCGCGACGCCGCCCGGCTCGCCCTCGGACGACGCGCGGCCGAGGAGGCAGGGCTCGACGTGGAGTGGCTCGAGGCGGATCTCGAGGCGCCCTGGCCGGCGTGGAGTGTCTTTGATGCGGTTCTGGTGTTCAATTATCTTGACCGTTCGGGGATGTCGCGCCTGCTCGACCGCGTCGCACCGGGCGGCATCCTGCTGATGGAGACGTTCCGCACCGACCAGCGCGCCGAAGGCTGGGGGCCGGCCCGGGACGAGCACCTGCTCCGGCCGGGCGAACTCCGTCGGCTCATTGCACCGCTCGAGGTGCTCCACGGCCGAGAGGCGATCGAGCCCACCGCCGACGGGCGTTGGCGTCACATCGCGAGCATCTGCGCCTTCCGGCCCCGCTAGAAGCTACACCGACCCCATCCCGATGACCGATACCGAGCAGGGCCGCCGCGTGGCGATCGTCGCCGGCGTTCGCACGCCCTTCGCGCGGAGCGGCACCGTCTACAAGGACGTGCCCGCCGTGGCGCTCGCCCGGCACGTCGCGCGGGAGCTGTTGTACCGCACCGAGATCGATCCCAAGGCGATCGACGAGGTCGTGATGGGCCAGGTCGTGCCGTCGGTGCTCACGCCGAACGTGGCGCGCGAGGTGAGCCTGCTGCCGCAGTTCCCGCGCACGGTGCCGGCCTACACGCTCAACCGGGCGTGCGCTTCCGCGGCCCAGGCCATCACCAACGCCGCCGACCAGATCCGCCTCGGGCACGCCGACGTCATCCTCGCCGGCGGCGTCGAGTCGCTCTCCGACATTCCCGTGCTGCATTCGCGGCGCATGAGCCAGCTGCTCGTCGAGGCGAGCAAGGCGAAGTCGATGGGGGACCGCCTCGCCGTCCTCGGCCGCGTGCGCCCGCGGGACTTCGTGCCGGTGACGCCCGCCATCGCCGAGCCCTCGACCGGGGAATCGATGGGCCAGTCGGCGGAGAAGATGGCGAAGGAGAACGGCATCACCCGCGAGGCGCAGGACCGCCTCGCCCTCCAGAGCCACCAGCGCGCCGCCGCCGCCACCTCGGATGGCCGGCTCGCCGGCGAGATCGTGCCGTGGTTCGGCGGACGTGGCATGGACGACGTCGCCACGTCGGACAACGGCATCCGGCCCGACACCTCGCTCGAGCAGCTTGCCAAGCTGCGGCCGGTGTTCGATCGCCACTACGGCTCCGTCACCGCCGGCAACAGCTCGCCGCTCACCGACGGCGCCGCCGTCGTGCTGCTGATGGGCGACGACACCGCCCGCGCGCTCGGCTACCGGCCGCTCGCCTACCTGCGCAGCTACGCGGTGGCGGCCGTCGATCCGGCGTGGCAGCTGCTCATGGGGCCGGTCTACGCCGTGCCGAAGGCGCTCGAGCGCGCGGGCATCGCGTGGGAGGACGTGGGGCTCGTCGAGATCCACGAGGCGTTCGCCGCGCAGGTGCTCTCGAACACCGAGGCGTGGGCCTCGCCCAGGTGGGCGGAGCGGCTCGGCCTGCACGAGCCGGTGGGCGAGGTGGACTGGTCGCGCACCAACGTCATGGGCGGGTCCATCGCCATCGGCCATCCGTTCGGCGCCACGGGTGCGCGGCTCGTCACGCAGCTCGCCAACGAGATGCGCCGCCGCAACACGGAATTCGGGCTCATCTCCATCTGTGCGCAGGGCGGCATGGCGCACGCACTCGTGCTGGAGGGCGCATGAGCGCCTTCACGAGCACCCTCGACTCCGGCATCGCCGTCGTCACCTTCGACGTGCCCGGCGCGCCCGTGAACACCATCTCGCAGGCCGTGGGCGAGGAGCTCGCGGCCCTGCTCGACCGGCTGGCGCAGGATCCCGTGGTGCGCGGCGTGGTGCTCATCTCCGGCAAGCCCGACAGCTTCATCGCCGGCGCCGACATCAACGAGTTCGTGGCGCTGCGCACCGCCGCCGACGCCACGGCGCTCAGCCGCCGCGGCCAGGAGCTGGTGCAGCGCGTGGAGTCGCTGGGCAAGCCGGTGGTGGCGGCCATCCACGGCAGCTGCATCGGCGGCGGCGTCGAGCTGGCACTCGCCTGCCAGTGGCGCATCGCCACCGACCATCCGAAGACGCAGCTGCAGCTCTCCGAGGTGCAGCTCGGCATCCTGCCCGGCTGGGGCGGGTCGCAGCGCCTGCCGCGGCGCATCGGCGTGCCCGCCGCGCTCGACGCGATCCTCTCGGGACGGCTCTACGATCCGCGCCGCGCCCTGCGCGCCGGCCTGGTCGATCGGCTGACC
>DASUOW010000287.1:0-2988 GCA_036276435.1 Gemmatimonadales bacterium | reverse complement strand
GGATTTCCCGGTGCTGGAGCACGGGCGGCTGGTGGGCATGGTGGGCCGGGCCGACCTGGTGCGCGGGCTCACGGCGCACGGGGGGGAAGGACGCGTGGAGGATGTGATGCGGCGCGACTTCGCGATGGCGTCGGTGGACGAGAGTGCGGAGGCGGCGCTGTCGCGGCTGGCGGCGGGCAAGGGGAACGCGCTGCCGGTGCTGCGGGGCCCGTGGTTCGCCGGTCTCCTCACCTCCGAGAACGTGATGGAGTTCCTCATGCTCCGCGCGGCGCTCGACGCCCGCGTGGAGCGGGGCTGAACGGTGCCGGCGGACACGCCCCGGGCGCTCGCGTCGCGCTTTCCCCCCGACTTCCGCTTCGGCGTCGCCACCTCCGCGTACCAGATCGAGGGCGCGCTCGAGGCCGACGGCCGCGGCCGCTCGATCTGGGACACCTTCGCCGACCAGCCGGGCGCCATCGAGCGGGGCGAGACCGCCGCCGTCACCTGCGACCACTACCACCGGCTCGGCGGCGACCTCGCGCTCATCCGCGATCTCGGCGTGGACAGCTACCGGTTCTCCATCGCCTGGCCGCGCATTCAGCCCACCGGCCGCGGGCCCGCCAACCGGAAGGGCCTCGCCTTCTACGAGCGCCTGGTGGACGGCCTGCTCGAGGCCGGCATCCGCCCCTTCCCGACGCTCTACCACTGGGACCTGCCGCAGGCGCTCGAGGACGAGGGCGGCTGGCCGTCGCGCGACACCGCCGCGCGCTTCGCCGACTACGTGACGCTGGTGCTCGACGCGCTCGGCGACCGCGTCCCGCAGTGGTCGCTGTTCAACGAGCCGTTCATCTTCTCGTCGCGCGGCTACCTGCTGGGCCGCTATGCGCCGGGGAAGAAGAACCTGCGGGCGTTCCTGCGCGCGATCCATGTCATCACGCTGGCGCACGCCGACGGTTTCCGCGCGGCGAAGGCGTCGCGTCCCGGCGCGGAGGTGGGCTCGGTGTTCGCGATGGCGCCCTGCGAGCCCGCCACCGACACGCCGGCCGACCACGACGCGGCCGAGTATGCGGACGCGCTCTTCAACCACCTCTTCCTGGGCCCGCTGCACTACGGCGCCTACCCGAAGGCGTTCACCGCCAGCGTGCCGATGCACGCGCTGCACATGCAGCCAGGCGACGAGCAGCGCATGCACGTGCCGCTCGACTTCATCGGCATCAACTGCTACTACCGGCTGGTGGTGAGCGCCGGCAGCGACGCGCGGCCCGACCTGCCGTACTTCCTCTTCGACATGCGCTCCGACGTGCGCGGCACCGGCGGCCACGCCGACTTCAGCGGCGAGTTCAGCCCGACCGTCCGGATCGAGAACGCCTTCGGGCGCAGCGAGGGGCCGCGCACCGAGATGGGCTGGGAGGTGTGGCCGCGCGCGCTGCACGACGTGCTGCTCGCCGTCACGCGGGAGTACGACGGGATCCCGATCGACGTGTGCGAGAGTGGCGCCGCGTTCCCCGACGAGCTGGCGCCGGACGGCACTATCCACGACGCGGCGCGGATCGCGTACCATCGCGCGCACCTGCACTCGGTGGCGGATGCCCTCGCGGACGGCGCCAGCGTGCGCAGCTATCACGCCTGGAGCCTGTACGACAACTTCGAGTGGGCGTCGGGCTACCGGCCGCGATTCGGGCTGGTGCACGTGGACTACGCCACGCAGCGGCGGACGCTGAAGGGGTCGGGGGCGTGGTACCGGGAGCTGTGCCTGGCGGCGCGGAGCGAGCGCGCACGCTGCGGCTGACGGCGCGTCGGCATGGGCGCGTGACGCGCTCGATGGCGGACACGGGATGGTTTCGAGGTATCCGTGCGATATCGGAGGCTGGTGGACTGATGACCGCATTGCGATGGGTGGTCGCGCTCGCCGTGCTCACCACCGCCTGCTCCTCGGGCGACGACGATCCCGACCCCACGCCCGATCCCGGCTCCTGTGCCGCCACCACCGGCCACGCCGCCTACAGCACCGACGGCCTGCAGGCCTGGTCCGTCCTCCCCCGGGCCACCGACAGCTGCATCGACGCGCGCCTCGACAGTCACTTCGTCTTCATCGACCCCGCCGTTGCCGCGAAGAACCGCCTCTTCCTCTTCCTGCCCGGCAGCGGCGCCATCCCGCAGTACTACCGCCTCATCGCGCGCACCGCGGCCCGCGAGGGCTACCACGCCATAGGCCTCAGCTACTTCAACGCGGCGGCCGTCGCCTCGCTCTGCTCGGGCCAGGGCCCCGACTGCCACGGTCCCGTGCGCCTCGAGATCCTCACCGGCACCGACGCGTCGAGCCGCATCGCCGTGAGCCGCGCCAACAGCATCGAGAACCGCCTGCTGCGCCTGCTCGCCTACATGCAGGAGATCGATCCCGGCCGCGACTGGTCGCAGTTCGTGGTGAACGGCGCCGTCGACTGGAGCCGGGTGTCGGTGGCCGGCCACTCGCAGGGCGGCGGCCACGCCCTCTTCATCGCGCAACGCCACCTCGTCCAGCGCGCCTCGGCGTACGGCTCCGGCGGCGACCTCATCGGGCAGCAGCCGGTCACCTGGGTGACCGAGCCGTTCGCGACGCCCACCGATCGCATCTACGGGTTCTCGTCGGTGAACGACGAAGCGGTGAGCGCGGTGGGTGCGGTGAATGCGTGGACGGCGATCGGCCTCGATGCCTTCGGCCCCGCGACGAGCGTGGACGACGCGGCGGCACCGTGGGGTGGGAGTCACATGCTGCTGACGTCGGCGGTGCCGCTGCGGCCGGAACTGGTCAACGCGCCGAACCACAACGTGGTCGTGGTGGACGTCAACACGCCGGTCGCGGGAGGGGTGCCGGTGTTCGCGTCGGTGTGGCGGGAGATGGGGATGCCGTGAGGCGGGGAGCGCGGGCGACGGGGAGGTCGCGCCGGAAGCGGCGGCTCGGCGTTCGGTCCGCGTTTGATCCGCGTTCGATCCGCGGCGGCTGAAGCCGCCTCTCGGCCGGCGTGTCGC
>DASUOW010000286.1:0-3001 GCA_036276435.1 Gemmatimonadales bacterium | reverse complement strand
GGAGAGCCACCAATGTCTCCGGCCCGGCCTGCCGCGACGATGAACACACCGTGAACGAGGGTTCATGATCCCGCCCGCCGTGATCGCCCGCCTGCTGCTCCCGCTCGTCCTGCCGGCCAGTGGCCCGGACGAGCCGCGGCGGTATCAGGCACCCCACGTGGCGACGGCACCGGTCATCGACGGACGCCTCGACGACGCCGCCTGGCGCACCGCCCCCTGGAGCGCACCGTTCGTGGACATCGAGGGCGACGTCCGCCCAGCCCCCGCGCTGCGCACGCGCATGAAGCTGGCCTGGGACGACGGCACCCTCTACATCGCCGCCGAGATGGAGGAGCCCCACCTCTGGGCCACCCTCGCCACGCGCGACGCGGTGATCTTCCACGACAACGACTTCGAGGTCTTCCTCGATCCCGACGGTGACGCGGCCGGCTATTTCGAGCTCGAGATCAACGCGCTCAACACCCAGTGGGATCTCTTCCTGCCCGTGGCCTACCGCGACGGCGGCAAGGCCCTCGACGCCTTCGACTTCGCCGGCCTGCGCTCGGCCGTGGCGCTCGACGGCACCCTCAACGACCCCTCCGACCGCGACCGGGGCTGGACCCTCGAGATCGCCATCCCCTTCGCGGCGTTCACGGCGCCCGGCATCGCGCATCGGGCTCCGCGCGCAGGTGAGCGCTGGCGCATCAACTTCTCCCGCGTGGAGTGGGACCTCGAAGTGACCGGCGGCCGCTACGCGAAGGTGCGTGACGCCGCCACCGGCAAGCCGCGACCGGAGCACAACTGGGTCTGGTCTCCGCAGGGAGTGATCGACATGCATCAGCCGGAACGCTGGGGCGTGGTGGAGTTCGCTCGCGCCGCGGAGGCGCGATGATGCGCCGCCGCAGCTTCGTCACGTCGCTGGCCTGTGCCGGGTTCGCCGCACGGCTGCGTCCGCCGCGCGCCGAGCTCCGCCACTGGACCTGGGTGCACGGCAACGCCGAGCGCAGCCCCGAGGAGTGGCTCGCGCGCTTCAAGCGCACCCGCGCGGCCGGCATCGGCGCCGTGCTCGTCGAAGGCGGCGAGACCAGCATGCTCGCGCACGCCGCCGAGAAGGCCGGCCTGCGCTTCCATCGCTGGATGTGGATCCTCAACCGCACCGGCGACGCGTGGGTGAAGGAGCATCATCCCGAGTGGTTCACGGTGAGCCGCAACGGCGAGTCGAGCCTCGAGAAGCCGCCCTACGTCGGCTACTACCAGTGGCTCTGCCCCACGCGGCCCGAGGTGCGGAAGTATCTCGCCCGCCACGTGGCGGAGGTGGCGCGACACCCCAGGGTGCACGGCGTGCACCTCGACTACATCCGGCACTGCGACGTCATCCTGCCCTCCGGCCTCTGGGCCAAGTACGGCCTCGTGCAGGATCGCGAGATGGCGCAGTTCGACTTCTGCTACTGCGTCGAGTGCCGGAAGGCGTTCCTGCGGCAGCACGGCACCGACCCGCTCGACCTGCCCGACCCCGCGGCGAGCGTCGAGTGGCGCCGGTTCCGCTGGGACAGCGTGACGGGCCTGGTGCGCGAGCTGGCCACCGCGGTGAAGGCGGAGCGCAAGCGGATCACCGCCGCGGTGTTCCCCACCCCGGCCATCGCGCGCACGCTCGTGCGCCAGTCGTGGGACGAGTGGCCGCTCGATGCCTTCTTCCCGATGCTCTACAACGGGTTCTACAAGGAAGGGTTGCCCTGGATCGGCAACGGCGTGCGCGAGGACGTCGCGGCACTGCCACCGGGCCGTCCGGTGTACGCCGGCCTCTACCTGCCCGACCTCACGCCCGAGGCGCTCGCGACCGCGGTGCGCACCGCCGTCGGTGCAGGCGCGGCTGGCGTGTCGCTATTCGAGATGGACGGGCTCACCGATGGCCATCTCGCGGCGCTTCGCGCCGCCGCCGGCTGACCCGGATGCGCATCGCCATGGTGCTCGACTCGTGGGACAACGAGGCCAACGGCGCCGTCGTCTCCACGCGCCGCTTCACCGAGCGGCTGCGTGCCGCCGGCCACGAGGTCACCATCGTCGCCAACGCGGCGCCCGAGCCCGGCGTCGTCCCGTTGCCGACGTTCGAGGTGCCGCTCTTCGCCGGCCTCATGCGCCGCATGAAGTTCCTGTTCGCCCGGCCCGACCGCGCCATCCTCGCCGACGTGCTGGCCCGGCACGACCTCATCCACATCCAGTTCCCGTTCTGGCTCGGCGTGCGCACCATGCGCATGGCCCGGGCGGCGGGCGTTCCCACCGTCGCCACGTTCCACGTGCAGGGCGAGCACATCCTCTACAACATCGGCATCCGGAGCGACGCGCTCGTCGCCCAGGTGTACCGCCTCTTCCTCCGCACCGTCTACGACCACGCGGACCGGGTGATCTGCCCGAGCGAGCTCACCGAGCGCGACCTGAAGCGTTACGGTCTCCGGGCCCCGTCGGTGGTGATCTCCAACGGCGTGCCGGCGATCTTCCGCCCGGCACCGCCGGGCACGGGTCCATCGTTCGGCGACAAGGTGATGGTGCTCTCGGTGGGCCGCCTCGCCGCCGAGAAGCGCCACGACCTCCTCATCGAGGCCGTGCGCCGCTCGCGGCACGCCGGGCGCATCCAGCTCGTCATCCTGGGCGCCGGCCCGCGGCGCGACGCGCTCGAGCGGCTCGGCGCCACGCTCCCCAACCCGCCGGTGTTCGGCTTCCTGCCCACCGAGGAGCTGGTGCCGTACTACAGCGCGGCCGCGCTCTGCGTGCACGCATCGGAGGTCGAGGTGGAAGGCATGGCGGCCCTCGAGGCGCTCGCGTGCGGCGCGCCGTGCCTCGTCGCCGACTCGCCGAGGAGCGCGACGCCGCAGTTCGCCATCGACGGGCGCTACCGCTTTGCCTCGGGATCGGTGGAGTCTCTCGGGGCACGCATGGATGCGCTGCTCGATGACCCGGCGACGCTCGCGTCCGATCGCGCGGCGGCGCTCGAGCTCGCGGCACGCTACCGCTTCGAAGCGTCGTA